>NZ_JBQEPG010000003.1:0-69368 GCF_052045635.1 Pseudomonas sp. 22189 | reverse complement strand
TGTTCACAATGTTGGTGTTAATCACAAAACCTGTGGGAGCTGGCTTGCCAGCGATAGGGCCGGATCAGTCAGCGAAAGTCCTCAAGCCTTCTGTTCAAAGATCACATAGACCTTGCGGCAAGCCTCCAGCACTTCCCAGGTGCCACGGAAGCCTGCTGGAATCACAAAGCGGTCACCCACGCGCAAGGTCTTGGCATTGCCATCGCTGTCACGCAGCACCGAAACTCCCTGCAGGATTTCGCAATATTCGTGCTCGGTGTAATTGACCGTCCATTGGCCAACCGCACCTTCCCACACGCCAACACCCATTTGCCCGCAAGGACTGTCGTACTGGTTGAACACCGCTTGCTCGGGATCACCCTTGAGCACTTTGGCCGGGTCCGGGCGATAGCGTTCGGCTGCGCTGGTGGTCAGGCTGATGTCGACGACGTTCTGGATGTTCATTGTTGTTTTCTCCCGTGATGACGGCGCGGTGGCTTGAAAGGGCCAGAGTCTATGTTTATTAAAATGAACACCGCAAGGTCGTATGGCGCGCTTATGTCAAATATATTGAAACAAACCCGGCCGCTGGTTTAGGGTGGCGGGTGCCTTGGGCCGAAAAGCAGGCTGGCCGGGCAGCATTCCTGAAGACGACCGCGAAGAACGCGGCGCTCTATTCAACAAGAGGAGGACACTCGAATGACCACCCTGACTCGTGCCGATTGGGAACAACGTGCCCGCGACCTGAAGATCGAAGGCCGCGCCTACCTCAACGGTGAATACACCGACGCCGTCTCCGGCGAGACTTTCGAGTGCATCAGCCCGGTCGATGGCCGTCTGCTGGGCAAGATCGCCAGCTGTGACGCCGCCGACGCTCAGCGCGCCGTGGAAAACGCTCGCGCCACCTTCAATTCCGGCGTCTGGTCGCGCCTGGCACCGACCAAACGCAAAGCCACCATGATCCGTTTCGCCGGCCTGCTCAAGCAGCACGCCGAAGAACTGGCGCTGCTCGAAACCCTCGACATGGGCAAGCCGATCAGCGATTCGCTGTACATCGACGTGCCCGGCGCGGCGCAGGCCCTGAGCTGGAGCGGCGAGGCGATCGACAAGATCTACGACGAAGTCGCCGCCACTCCGCACGATCAACTCGGTCTGGTGACCCGCGAGCCGGTGGGCGTGGTCGGCGCCATCGTGCCGTGGAACTTCCCGCTGATGATGGCCTGCTGGAAACTCGGCCCGGCGCTGTCGACCGGTAACTCGGTGATCCTCAAACCATCGGAAAAATCCCCGCTGACCGCCATCCGCATCGCTGCGCTGGCCGTTGAGGCCGGTATTCCGAAAGGCGTGCTCAACGTGCTGCCGGGTTACGGCCACACCGTTGGCAAGGCGTTGGCGTTGCACAACGATGTCGACACGCTGGTGTTCACCGGTTCGACCAAGATCGCCAAGCAGTTGATGATCTATTCCGGCGAATCGAACATGAAGCGCGTGTGGCTGGAAGCCGGCGGCAAGAGCCCGAACATTGTCTTCGCCGATGCGCCGGACCTGCAAGCCGCTGCCGAATCCGCCGCCAGCGCCATTGCCTTCAACCAGGGCGAGGTCTGCACCGCCGGTTCGCGTCTGCTGGTCGAGCGTTCGATCAAGGACAAATTCCTGCCGATGGTGATCGAAGCGCTGAAAACCTGGAAGCCGGGCAATCCATTGGATCCGGCGACCAACGTTGGTGCGCTGGTCGATACCCAGCAGATGAATACCGTGCTGTCGTACATCGAATCCGGTCACAGCGACGGCGCCAAACTGGTCGCTGGCGGCAAGCGCATTCTTCAGGAAACCGGTGGCACCTACGTCGAGCCGACGATTTTCGACGGTGTGAGCAACGCGATGAAGATCGCTCAGGAAGAGATCTTCGGCCCTGTGCTCTCGGTCATCGCTTTCGACACCGCCGAAGAGGCGATCCAGATCGCCAACGATACGCCGTATGGCCTGGCCGCAGCAGTATGGACCCAGGACATCTCCAAAGCGCACCTGACCGCCAAAGCGTTGCGCGCCGGCAGCGTGTGGGTCAATCAGTACGACGGCGGCGACATGACCGCACCGTTCGGTGGCTTCAAGCAGTCGGGCAACGGTCGTGACAAGTCGCTGCATGCATTCGACAAGTACACCGAGCTGAAGGCGACGTGGATCAAGCTGTAAGCCGTTAACGGGAGCCCGGCAACGCCGGGCTCCCTGACGAAACAGCGATCCCCTGTGGGCGCGGGTTTTTGTGGCGAGGGGATTTATCCCCGATNTTGCAGATACACCGCATGCTCAGGTTTTGCGACTGCTGCGCAGCCGATCGGGGATAAATCCCCTCACCACAAAGGCCCGCTCCCACATTTGGTTTTGTGGTGTACATAAAAATAATCCACAGGAGCGTGGACCATGCGTTGGGCGACGTATTTCGCCGTGTTGGCGTCTGTCTTGAGTGTCGGTCTGGCCCTGGGGGTCAGCATGCCGCTGGTGTCGTTGCGTCTTGAGGGTTGGGGCTATGGCTCTTTCGCCATCGGTGTGATGGCGGCGATGCCGGCGATTGGCGTATTGCTGGGCGCGAAGATTTCCAGTCATCTGGCGGCGCGTTTCGGCACAGCCAACCTGATGCGCCTGTGCCTGTGGGCCGGCGCGTTGTCGATTGGCTTGCTGGCGCTGCTGCCGAGTTATCCGATCTGGCTGGTATTACGCCTGATGATCGGGGTGATCCTGACCATCGTGTTCATCCTTGGCGAAAGCTGGATCAACCAACTGGTCGTCGAACACTGGCGCGGACGACTGGTCGCGCTGTATGGCAGCAGTTATGCATTGAGCCAACTGTCTGGTCCATTGCTTCTGGGGGCGCTGGGTACTGAACATGATTATGGATTCTGGGTCGGCGTCGGGCTGCTGACGGTTTCGCCTTTTCTGTTGATGGGCCGCAGCGGGGCGCCAAGCAGTGAAGCCAGCAGTGTGACCTTCGGCGATCTCTGGGGATTTGCCCGCGAGTTGCCGGCGATTGCCTGGGCGGTGTCGTTGTTCGCCGCGTTCGAGGCGATGATCCTCACGCTGCTGCCGGTGTATTGCCTGCAGCAGGGCTTCACTGCCGAGATTGCACTGGCGATGGTCAGCACCGTGGTGGTCGGCGACGCGCTGCTGCAACTGCCGATTGGCGCGTTGGCAGACTACCTGTCGCGGCGCACGTTGTTCACCGGATGCGCGGTGATCCTGATGCTGTCGAGCCTGGCGATTCCGCTGTTGCTCGATACGCTGCTGATCTGGCCGTTGTGGGTGTTGTTCGGGGCCAGTGCCGGTGGCCTGTTCACCTTGTCACTGATCCTGATTGGCGAGCGTTACCGCGACGATGCGCTGGTGCGGGCCAATGCGCACATTGCGCAGCTGTGGGGTGTGGGCTGTCTGATCGGGCCTTTGCTCGCGGGGGCGGGCAGTCAGTGGATCAGCGGGCATGCGTTGCCATTGTTGATGGCGGCGGGGGCGTTCGGGTTGGTGATACTGCTGATGCGCCAAGGTGCATTCGGGACGGTGCAAACGGCTTAAGGTCAAAAGATCGCAGCCTGCAGGGAAACCGCATTCCTCCAGAGCTGCCGCAGGCTGCGATCTTTTGCTTTTTAAAGCATCCGTTCCAGGCCCACCGTGGTGCTGAACCACGCATTGAAGCGCCGCCACCAGCTCCCGGGTTCCTGGGTCAGCGTGTGCATCTGACCGTTGTCTTCGGTCACCCAGACAATCTTCCCATCCTGCAATTTCGCCTGATAACTCAGGGCTGGCGCCATGCCTTGCAGCGCCAGTTCGCGCACATGTCCGGCCAGCTCCGGGCTGTCCACCAGCACCCCGACTTCGGTGTTCCACAACACTGAGCGCGGATCGAAGTTGAACGAGCCGATGAACGCTTTCTGTCGATCGAAAATCATCGCCTTGCTGTGCAGGCTGGAGTCCGAGCCGCGGAACGACTTGCTGTAAAACAAATGCGGACCGCTGCCATAGTTGTCCCCGGGCTGACGGCGCAGTTCATACAGTTTCACACCGTGTTTCAGCAACGCCTTGCGGTACGGCGCGTAACCGCCGTGCACCGCGGGCACATCGGTGGCTTCCAGCGAATTGGTCAGCAGGCTCACCGAGACCCCGGCGTCGGCGCGTCCGGTCAGGTACACCAGCCCCGGCTGGCCGGGCACGAAGTACGCCGAAATCATGATCAGTTCTTTGCTGACGCCGCGCAGCTCCGGCGCCAGTTGCGTGGTCAGCAGCAGTTGCTGATCAGGCTCGTCCTTGGCCAGCACCTTGCTCGGCGCGTCCCACAGTGCCTGGTTCCAGGCCCAGATCAGTTCCTTGCGCCAGATATCCATGCGCGGCGCGGTCTTGAACGTCATCAACTGTTGATACAGCGCGTGGTTCTGTTTGCGGGTTTCCTCCAGCGATTCTTCCAGGCGCGTGCGGGTGTTTTGCAGGTCTTTGATGCTCGGTTTGCTGGAGAGGAATTCGTCGATCGGCTTGCTCAGTGCGCTGTTCCAGTACTGATCGAAACTGTGCCCGAGCTGTTCGGCCACCGGGCCCACGCTGAGCATGTCGATGTCGGTGAAATTCAGGTTCGGCTCGGCATCGAAGTACTCGTCGCCCAGATTGCGCCCGCCGACAATGGCCACGCTGTTGTCGGCCAGAAACAGTTTGTTGTGCATGCGCCGGTGTTGCAGCGACAGGTTGAACAGGCGTCCGGCAGCGCGGGTCACGCCGGTGCTGCGGCCCAAGTGCAGCGGGTTGAACAGGCGAATCTGGATCTGTGGGTGCGCCGCCAGCGTGGCGATGATCGTGTCCAGACCGTCGCTGGTGGTGTCATCGAGCAGGATGCGTACGCGCACGCCGCGGTCGGCAGCCTTGAGCAGTTCTTCCACCAGCATCCGCGTGCTGACACCGTCGTGAACGATGTAGTACTGCAAGTCGAGGCTGGTTTGCGCATTGCGGATCAGTTCGGCGCGCGCGGTGAACGCTTCAGTGCTGTTGGACAGCAAACGGAAGCCGGAACGGCCCTGCCAGGGCGCGGCCTGGGCCTGGATCGAGCGGCCGAATACGGAGCCGGAGGCCGGCAACACCTGGCTGGGTTCGCGCGGTACATCAAGGGTTGCGCAACCACTGGCCAACGAACACAACACGCAGACAGCGAGCAATTTTTTTCCGGGTCGCACGTTGCTTTCTCGGCTGGAGGCTGGGGGGCGGAGTATGGCATGCAGAGGATTTCAAAGACCCTTCAAGGCAGATCCTCGCCACATTGGGTAAACCATTAGTCGTTCGAAAGTAGGAATGAGTTCGCATGTGGCTTTGGACTATTTGCTTTGTCGTTTTTTCTGTTTTGGCTTGGTGCCTATTCCTACATACGGAGCCTACAAAAAACGAAATCATCGCCCCGGCGTTCACGGCCTCGTGAAAGCGATGCACTGAACCACTGCCATTTAAATAGCCGAACAGGTAGGGACTGATGAAAACATCAACATGGATGGCCGCCGTTGCGGCTGCAGTAATACCCACACTGGCGGTTGCCGAAAGCGTGGACCTGAGCGTGATCGGAACCATCATTCCGACGTCGTGCATTCCCGCGTTCGCCGGTGGCGGCACGGTAGATTTGCGCAAGATATCGGCAGCCACGCTGAACAAGACCACGCAGACGCTGCTGCCGACGCACGATATATCGCTGCACATCAACTGCGATGCGCCAGCACCGGTGGAAGTGTCGGTCAGAGACAATCGCGCGGCGACCAAACTGCCGGGTATCAGCGATGGCGCCGGTAACAGCGATGCGGCCTTGTTCTATGGCCTGGGTGAAATCAACGGCATCCGTATCGGTGGCTTTGCGCTGCGCCACGGGCGTCCGGAGGCCGACGGCATCCAGCAGACCCTGATCACCCGAAGCCTGGCGGCGCCGACGTGGCAACTGCCTTCCTCGCCGCTGGTAAGCAATGCCCCGGCGCTGTACTCCTGGGGGACGGGCGTGGCCGCTGGCCCGGTCGCGGCGCGCCACCACGGGTTTCCGATGAGCTTGCTGCCGATCATTGGTCCGAGTAACGCGCTGCCGATCACCAGCGAGATTCCGCTCGATGGCTCGGTCACGTTCGATATGTACTACCTCTGATCGTCAGAACCCGGCCATGGCCGGGTTCTTTCTCGCTCTTTCGGCGCGCCCTTTGACGGGGGGCGTTGCCATTCCCAGCGGAACAATACCGATGCTGATTTCGATGTGTCGTCCTGTCTTCAGGGCGCTGCCACTGTGCCTGCTCGCCCTGCTTTTGATGCCTGTCGTCCACGCTGCGGGCATGGTGCCGCAGACCCCTGTGTTGGTGGTGGATGAGGGCGTGGGCGAAGCAACCATGAACGTGCGCAATACCGAAACGCGTCCGGCCCTGCTGCATACCACGGTCGTAGACGTCGAGCCGCATGATCAGACGCTGTTGCTGTTCAGCCCGTCGGTGGCCCGGGTCGAGGCCGGCGCGGTGCAGCAGGTACGGTTTATTTTGCAGAGCGCCGAACCGTTGCAGACCGAGCGTCTGAAGCGGGTGATCTTTGAGGGGATCAATCCTGTCGCAGGTGTCGACGGCGCCCGGGTCAATCTGGGGGTTCGGCAAAACCTGCCGGTGATCCTGCGTCCCGCCGGCCTGCCAGTCGAGCGCGAGCCATGGAAGCGGCTGAGCTGGTCGGCCACGGCTGAAGGCCTGCTGGTCAGTAATCCCAGTCCTTACGTTGTGCGGCTGGCGAAGGCGATTGTTCCGCTGCCGGGCACGCAGGTGGTGGAGCTGCCGCGTACCTGGATCCTGCCCGGAGAGCGCCTGGCCGTCCGGTTACCGTTGAGCTCGACGGTGCGGGCCATGGCCGTACGGATTTTTCCGGCCACCACCTATGGCTTTGCGGTGGATCACTTTGATGCTCCGGTAACGCATTGATGCGCGGTTCTGCCCGTCGGGGACTGGCGCTGGTGATGGCTCAGGGTGTCGGCGTGGCGCTGGCCGGCGAGGTGGTGGAGTTCGATACGCAGATGCTTCGCGAGCGCGGACTCGATCCGGCATTGGCAGCGTACTTTCGCCAGGCACCGCGTTTCTCCCAAGGCACACGTCTGGTCGCGCTGGAGGTCAATGGACAGCCTCGAGGTCGGGTGTTCGTGACGTTCGATGCCGAGGGCGAGCCGTGCCTGCAACCGGCCTTGCTCAAGGCTGCCGGCGTGCGCGCACAAGCGGCTCCGGCGCCGGTCGACCCGTGTCTGACACTGCGCGAAGGTCTGCCCTCGGCCATCGTCGAGCTGCATCCCGGCCAGGAGCAGATCGACCTGCTGCTACCGACCGACCTGCTGGCGTTGCCGGAACATCAACCGCACACCTTCACCAACGGCGGTGTCGGCGGCGTGTTCAATTACGATGCGTTGGTCATGGGCGGCCAGTCAGGGGGGCAGCGCAGCGATTTTCGCAGCCTGGGTTCGGAGATTGGCTTGAACGCTGGCAACTGGGTTTTGCGCAGTCGCCAGTCCTATACGCAATTGCCCGACAGTACGCGCTTCGAGCATCTGTATGCCTATGGCATGCGCACCCTGGAAGACTACGAAACCAGCGTGCAGATCGGTCAGTTGAACCTGCAGTCGCCCTTGTTTGCCGGCGAAGCGTTCAGCGGTGTGCAGATTCTTCCGGAGGATGCGTTCGCGCAATTGCGCGCGGCACAGCAGGGCGCGCGTGGCGAGGTCGAGGGCATTGCCTGGTCGCCCTCGCGAATCGAAGTCCGACAGAACGGTTTGCTGATCTACACCACGCGGGTTCCCGGTGGGCCATTCACTCTGCGCGCGCTGCCATTGTTGAGCACCCAACTCGACCTCGAAGTCAGCGTGCACGAGCAAGAAGGGCAAGTGCGGCGTTTTCGCGTCCCGGCAGCCAGCCTGCAGGATTCACAATTTGATCGCGCCGACGGCTTCAATCTGGCGCTGGGCACGGTGCGACGCCAGGGTGCGGATGATCGTCAGGCGCCATCGTTTGCCACCTTTGGCCGGGAATGGAGTCTGTCGCGAGCGTTGCGCGTGAGCGGCGGGATCCTGGGTGGGGCGGACTACCTGTCGGCAGGCTGGGGGCTGCAGCGTCAATGGCCGGGCAATCTGAGCAGCGGTGTGCGCCAGGTGCTGTCCAGTGATCGAGAGACAGGTATTGCAGGGCATCAATTACAAATGACCGTCAGTGCCGTGTTGTCGCCGAATCTGTCCACCAGCGTGGTTGCCGTGCGCCGTGGTCAGGGCTTTCGCACCCTGTCAGACACAGGGTGGAACCAGCAGCGGGGACGCGCCGAGGCCCCCGGGCGCGATCACTGGACATTTTCGCTCAACGGTACTGTCGAGCGCTGGGGGGCATTCGGCATGACCTGGTCGCGCTACACCAGCGTGGACGAACCGCCACACATGCGCCTGGGTTTGTCCTGGTCGCAGACGTTGCCCGAGCGGATCAGCCTGTCGTTGAGTCTTGAGCGCAGCATCGGCGATGCCGACGCGTGGCGTCGGGGCACCTCGGCTTATCTGACGGTCGGGATGCCATTGGGTGAGCAGCGCAGGGCTCGTAGCTATGTGCGCAGCGATCCGCGATCCGGAGTGCGCAGTGGCGTGTCGATGAGCGAGGTGCTCAGTGAAACCCTGGCTTATAGCGCCAGCGCCGAACAGCGTGAAGCCGCAGCGCCATCGCTGGGATTGCGGGTCAACGCACTGACGCATTACAGCCGTGTGGACCTGGGCCTGAGCCAGCGTGACAGCGCAAGTGAGTTCGACGTGGGCCTGCGTGGCGGCATGGCGCTGCATCGCGACGGTGTGACGCTGTCGCCGTATCCGCTGCGCGAGACCTTTGCCGTGCTCAAGGCTGGTGACCGTGCGGGTCTGAAGCTGTATACGCCGCAAGGTCCGGTGTGGACGGACGTTTCGGGCCGGGCAGTAGCGGCGAGTCTGCCGCCCTATGCGACGGCCAGGCTGGAGGTCGACCCACTGAGCCTGCCGCGCAATGTGGAGGTGCTCGACGGTTATCAGGAGGTGGAGGCCGGGCGCGGCTCGGTTCAGCATCTGGATTTCACCGTCACCCGTGTGCGGCGTGTGCTGTTGAAGGCCAGAACGGTTGATCGGCAATGGCTGCCCAGTGGTTTGCTTGTTCAAGACCGGCAAGGCGCATTCGTGACCACGGTGCTTGAGGCCGGGACGATCTTTCTTCCGGATATCAAACCCGGGCAGCTGCTGCGGGTGCAACTGTCGGATAGCGCGCACTGCGACCTGCAATTCAATCTGGCTGAAGCGCCGGACGAGCGCGCGTTGGTCGAGCCTGTCGACGCGCTCTGTCAGCCGTTGAACCTCACATGACTGAGTTATTGCGCATGCTTCGACTTATCTTGATCACGCTGGGAGCGCTGGCAGCAACGTCGGTCATGGCCAGCGACGCCTGTCAGATGACGCTCTCACCGAGCGCTGTGGACTATGGCATTTCGACGCGGCCGGAGCTGCGCGCCCGGCAATCGGGCAATGACGGCAGTTTTGGGGTGCGCACGGTTCACCTACGGATTCAATGCCCGGTCGCGCGTTCGTTCACCTGGTCGTTTTCTGCCCCGAACAGCGATGCGCTGGATTATCGATGGGCAGCGGGACGCTTGCAGATACGCATGGTGGCGGCGCGTCTGGATGGCGCGCCAGTGCAATGGCAGCGCGAGGGAGGCCGGACGGGCGCGGCGGATCTGCTGCAGCCTGGCGATCGCATCGTGAACCGGCGCGCGGGCAGCATCGCCGCCGGGCGCCATCTGGAGGTGGAGCTGCAGATCGAAGCCCGCGTCAGCGATACCTCAAGCCGTGTCGCCGACCTTCAGCGCTTCGAGGGGTACGGTACGTTTCAGCTCGAGTGATTCGGACTCGGCCAGCAGCCGGATCGCCGCCGCGCCGACCTTGCGCACTGCTTCTTCGATCTGCGGTGTCGGTTTGGCCGCGTAATTCATCCGCAAACAATTGCGATACTTGCCCGACGCGGAAAAGATGCTGCCGACGGCAATCTGCACGCCTTGGTCATGCAATGCACGATTGAGTTTCAGCGTATCGAAAGCCTCCGGCAATTCGACCCAGAGCATGAAGCTGCCTTGCGGACGACTGGCGCGAGTGCCGGCCGGGAAATAGCGCGTCACCCAATCGATCATTACGTCGCGATTGCGCTGGTATTGCGTGCGCATTCGCCGCAAGTGCGGCTCGAAGTAGCCACCTTTGAGGAATTCGGCAATGGCAATCTGCGGCTGTGGCGCGGTGGAACCGGTGCTGATGTATTTCATGTGCAGCACCCGTTCCAGATACCGTCCCGGCGCGACCCAACCGATGCGCAGCCCCGGCGCCAGGGTCTTGGAAAACGAACTGCACAGCAGCACGCGGCCATCCTCGTCGAAGGATTTTATCGTGCGCGGTCGCGGGTAGGTGTAAGCCAGTTCGCCATACACGTCGTCCTCGATGATCGCCACATCGAAACGCTGCGCCAGCGTCAACAACGCGCGTTTGCGCGACTCCGGCATGATGTAGCCCAGCGGGTTGTTGCAGTTGGGGGTGATCTGGATGACCTTGATCGGCCACTGCTCCAGCGCCAGTTCCAGCGCTTCGAGGCTGATGCCGGTCAGTGGATCGGTGGGGATTTCCAGGGCTTTCATGCCCAGCCCTTTGAGGGTCTGCATGGCGCCGTGGAAGCTCGGCGAATCCACCGCAACGATGTCGCCCGGCTCGCAGATCGCGTGGATGCTGGTGGACAGCGCTTCGTGGCAACCGGTGGTGATCACCAGATCGCTGGCGCTCAACTGACAGCCGGAATCGAGCATCAGCCGGGCGATCTGCTCGCGCAGTTCGAGGGTGCCGTGGATGTTGTCGTAATACAGCCCGGGCATGTCCTGCCGGCGGCTGATCCGTGCCAGCCCACGCAGCAGTGGTTTCAGGGTGGGCGTGGTCACGTCGGGCATGCCGCGACCCAGTTGCACCACGTCCTTGCGCGGTACTGCGCGAATCAGCTCCAGCACTTGATCCCACTGCGAAATCTCCACCGGCCGCTGCGCCGGACGCCCGACGGCGGGCAGCTCCGGCAGCTCGCGGCCCACCGGCACAAAGTAGCCGGACTTGGGTTTCGGCGTTGCCAGGCCGCTGTCTTCAAGCATGCGATAGGCCTGCTGCACGGTGCTCAGGCTGACCCCGTGTTCTACGCTCAAGGCGCGCACCGAAGGCAGGCGATCACCGGGTCGGTAGAAGCCTTGTTCGATGCGGGTGCCGAGCAGCTCGGCGAGGTTCACATACAGGGTCATGGCACTGCCTCGATGCAGGTGATTCGTTAAACCAGTACAGATGCAGCAAAAATCGGTGATTCAGACGCAGAAACGGCAAATCTGTATGGGATTAATACAGGTGTGTTGAATCTGTAATGCTTTTGCCGACCCGCGCATCATGGAATCTCTGGCTACCCAAGTAAACAGGAGCGACAAAAATGAACGGCTTGAGCGATGTGCGGCTGACGTTACACAGTCAGGAACTGGCGGCAGGGCAGGAGGACAGCGCATGGAATAGCGCCATGCGCAACGCGCCCTCCGGCCTGAGCCGCTGGGGCCTGTTCTGGCATCGTCTGCACACGCGCAAGGCGTTGCTGAGTCTCACGCCGGAGCAGCTCAAGGATGTCGGGTTGACCCGGGAGCAGGCAAATGAAGAGGGGTTGAAGCCGTTCTGGCGGATCTGAAACCTGTATTTTTCTGGCGGGCCTCATCGCTGGCAAGCCAGCTCCCACAGTAATTTGGTGTTCACAATATTTGTATTCGCCGCAAAAACCTGTGGGAGCTGGCTTGCCAGCGATGGCGGCTTCAAGGACGCAGCAAAAACATCAGACCAACTCTTTGAGCCGATGCCACAACATCCCCAACGCCAGCAACGGCGAACGCAAATGCTTGCCGCCGGGGAAAGTGATGTGCGGCACCTTGGCAAACAGATCAAAGCGACCGCTGTGCTGCCCGCTGATTGCCTCGGCCAGCAGCTTGCCAGCCAGGTGCGTGGCGTTTACCCCGTGCCCGGAATAGGCCTGGGCGTAATACACGTTCGGCTGGTCATTGAGTCGGCCAATCTGTGGCAACCGGTTGGCACCGATGCCGATCATCCCGCCCCATTGATAGTCGATCTTCACGCCTGCCAGTTGTGGAAACACTTCGAGCATCTTCGGTTGCATGTAGGCGCCGATGTCCTTCGGATCACGCCCGGAATAATGGCAGGCACCGCCGAACAGCAGACGCCGATCCGCCGAGAGCCGGTAGTAATCCAGCGCCACCCGCTGGTCGCAGACCGCCATGTTTTGCGGCAGCAGGCTGTGCGCCTGGGTTTCGCTCAACGGCTCGGTGGCGATGATGTAGCTGCCGGCCGGGAGCACTTTGCCGCTGAGTTGCGGATTGAGGTCGTTGAGGTAAGCGTTGCAGCCCAGCACCAGGGTTTTCGCCCGCACTGAACCTTGAGCGGTGTGGACGCGAATCTCGGTGCCGTAATCGATCCGCGTCACAGCCGATTGCTCGAACAGCTTCACACCCAATTGCTGTGCGGCAGCGGCTTCGCCCAGCGCCAGGTTCAGCGGGTGCAAATGCCCGGAACCCATGTCGATCAAGCCGCCGACATAGCGTTTGGAGCCGACCACGGTGTGCATTTCATCGGCTTGCAGCAGACGGGTTTCGTAGCGATAGCCGAGGCTGCGCAGCTCATCGGCGTCTTCGGCGAAGCCTTCGAGGTCGGCCGGCTTGTTGGCGAGGTCGCAGTAGCCCCAGGTCAGATCGCACGGGATCTGAAAGCGCTCGACGCGCTGACGGACGATTTCCACCGCTTCCAGGCCCATCAGTTTCATCTGGCGTACGCCGTCAGCACCGATGACATTGGCGAACTGGTCGAGGCCGTGGCCGACCCCGCGAATCAACTGTCCGCCGTTGCGGCCACTGGCGCCCCAGCCGATCCGGTGCGCCTCCAGCAACGCCACGCTGAGGCCGCGTTCGGCCAGTTCCAGCGCGGTATTCAACCCGGAAAACCCGCCGCCGACCACGCACACGTCGGCCATCACTTCACCTTGCAGCTGCGGATGATCGGGCTGCGGCAGGCTGCTGGCGGCGTAGTAAGAGGCAACGTGGGGTTGGCTCGCGAAGGTTCGGGCGCGGGCATTCATGGGCGTCATCCAACGGCTGAGTGTCGAGAAAATTTGACGGAGCATAAGCCGCACGCCTGAGCACGGGCAACACTGGTCGGCCGTTGCTGTCTGGATCACGGCTTTTGCGGCACAATTGCCGCCTATTTCATGTGGGTTACCGTTTCGATGAGTTGCAATCGCCAGACCCTTCGCGATCTGCGTCAGCAGATACCCACGTTCGACTGCGTGCCCGGCTGCCATGACTGCTGTGGACCGGTGACCACTTCCCCGGAAGAAATGTCACGTCTGCCGCGCAAGACCCGCGCCGAACAGGATGCGGCGATGGAAGAGCTGAACTGTGTGCACCTGGGCCCCAATGGTTGCACGGTGTATGGCGAGCGTCCGCTGATTTGCCGCTTGTTCGGTACCACCAAAACCCTGCCGTGCCCGAACGGGCGCGGGCCGGTGGAGCTGATTCATCCACGGGTGGAAAAGCAGGTCTTCGAGTACATGGCTTCGAATCGGCAGGTGCTGGTCTGAAAAGATCGCAGCCTTCGGCAGCTCCTACATGGAAATGCATTCACCTGTAGGAGCTGCCGAAGGCTGCGATCTTTTGATCTTCCAAATCTCAGTCCGGAATCGGCAGGCTCAGGCTCTCCTTCACTTCTTCCATCACGATGTAACTCTTCGACTCGCGCACATGCGGCAGCTTCAACAGAATGTCGCCCAACAGCTTGCGGTACGAAGCCATCTCGGAAATCCGCGCCTTCACCAGATAGTCGAAATCCCCTGACACCAGGTGGCATTCCAGCACGTGCGGCAGTTTCAGCACCGCGCGGCGGAACTCTTCGAAGGTGTCGCCGGATTTGTAGTCGAGGCTGATCTCGACGAACACCAGCAGGCTACCCTTCAAGTGCTGCGGGTTCAGGCGGGCGTTGTAGCCCATGATGATCCCCTCGCGCTCCAGCCTTCGCACCCGCTCAGTGCACGGCGTGGTGGACAGGCCGACCTTCTCCCCGAGTTCGGTAAACGATATGCGCCCGTCTGCCTGCAGGATCCGCAAGATGTTGCGGTCGATCTTGTCCAGCTCACGTTTGGTCTGAGTGTTGGTACGCATAGGGGATGCGCCTCCGTGAAAAGGGTTTTTGCCGAGAATTGTCGCCAAATATAGGCGCTTATATAGTGAAATGCACTGGCCATTCTTTTTTACACTGCGCGCATCATTGCTCTAACAACAGACGTACGCGGCCCCGCCGCGATGAGGGATACAAAAATGCGCGTAATGGTCTTGGGTAGCGGCGTCATCGGTACCGCCAGTGCTTACTATCTGGCCCGTGCCGGGTTTGAAGTGGTGGTGGTCGACCGGCAGCCAGCCGTGGCCATGGAGACCAGTTTCGCCAATGCCGGCCAGGTGTCGCCGGGTTACGCTTCGCCGTGGGCCGCGCCGGGCGTGCCGCTCAAGGCCATCAAATGGCTGCTGCAGCGCCACGCGCCGCTGGCGATCAAGGCCACTGCCGACATCGACCAGTACCTGTGGATGGCGCAGATGCTGCGTAACTGCACCGCCAGCCGTTACGCGGTGAACAAGGAGCGCATGGTGCGTCTGTCCGAGTACAGCCGCGACTGCCTCGACGAACTGCGTGCCGAAACCGGCATCGCCTACGAAGGCCGTAGCCTGGGCACCACGCAACTGTTCCGCACCCAGGCGCAGCTGGATGGCGCCGCCAAAGACATCGCCGTGCTTAAAGAATCCGGCGTGCCGTTTGAAGTCCTCGACCGCGCCGGCATTGCCCGCGTCGAGCCGGCGCTGGCCAATGTCACCGATATCCTCGCCGGCGCCTTGCGTCTGCCGAACGACCAGACGGGCGACTGCCAGATGTTCACCACGCGTCTGGCGGAAATGGCCGTGAAACTCGGTGTGGAATTCCGCTTCGGTCAGGACATCCAGCGCCTCGACTACGCTGGCGACCGCATCAACGGCGTGTGGATCGACGGCAAGCTGGAAACCGCCGACCGCTACGTGCTGGCCCTCGGCAGCTACTCGCCGCAACTGCTCAAGCCGCTGGGCATCAAGGCCCCGGTGTATCCGCTCAAGGGCTACTCGCTGACCGTGCCGATCACCAACCCGGACATGGCCCCGACTTCGACCATTCTCGACGAGACCTACAAGGTCGCGATCACCCGTTTCGACAACCGCATCCGCGTCGGCGGCATGGCGGAAATCGCCGGTTTTGACCTGTCGCTCAACCCGCGTCGGCGCGAAACCCTGGAGATGATCGTCAACGACCTTTATCCTCAGGGCGGCAATCTGACCGAGGCGAGCTTCTGGACCGGTTTGCGTCCGACCACGCCGGACGGCACACCAATCGTGGGTGCCACACCGTTCAAGAACCTGTTCCTCAACACCGGTCACGGCACCCTGGGTTGGACCATGGCGTGCGGTTCCGGTCGTTTGCTCGCCGATCTGATGGCGAAGAAAAAGCCGCAGATCAGCGCCGAAGGCCTCGATATTTCCCGTTACGGCAACAAGCCTCAGGAGTCCGCAAAACATGGCAATCCAGCGCCAGCTCACCAATGAGCGCATGAGTCAGATCGTCACCCACAACGGCACCGTGTATCTGGCCGGTCAGGTCGGTGATGACTTCAACGCCGGGGTCGAACAGCAGACCCGCGACGTGCTCGCCAACATCGAGCGTTTGCTGGATCTGGCCGGGACTGACAAGCAGCATCTGCTGTCAGCGACGATCTACCTGAACGACATCGAGGCGCACTTTGCCGGGATGAACTCGGTATGGGATCAGTGGCTGCCCAAAGGCGCCGCCCCGGCCCGCGCCACTGTCGAAGCGAAGATGGCCAAGCCGAGCATCCTCGTCGAGATTTCCATCGTCGCCGCGTTGCCGTAACCGTTTCAAAGATCCCTCTCCCGGCGCTGTTGGCGGTTCACGCCGTCAGCCAGCGCCGGTTTTTATTCCCATGACCGCCTAGAAGTCTGCCGCCATGCGTCCTGCCCGTGCCCTGATCGACCTAGAAGCCCTGCGCCACAACTACCGAATTGCCCGCGAAGTCACCGGCGCCAAGGCGCTGGCGGTGATCAAGGCTGATGCCTACGGGCACGGCGCGGTGCGTTGCGCCCAGGCGCTGGAAGCCGAGGCCGACGGGTTCGCCGTCGCCTGCGTCGAAGAAGCGCTGGAGCTGCGCGCGGCGGGCATCAAGGCCCCGACGTTGTTGCTCGAGGGCATTTTCGAAGCCGATGAACTGGCGCTGATCGTCGAGCATGATTTCTGGTGCGTGGTGCATTCGTTGTGGCAGCTCGAAGCCATCGAGCAGGCGGCATTGAGCAAACCGATCACCGTGTGGTTGAAGCTCGATTCCGGGATGCACCGTGTGGGCCTGCATCCGAAGGATTACGCGGCGGCCTATCAACGCCTGCTGGCCAGCGGCAAAGTGGCGAAGATCGTGCTGATGAGTCACTTCGCCCGTGCCGATGAGTTGCACGAGCAGAGCAGCGCCGATCAAGTGGCGGTGTTCGAGGCGGCGCGTCAGGGCCTGGCGGCCGAAGTCAGCCTGCGCAATTCGCCGGCGGTGCTCGGTTGGCCGCAGATCCCCAGCGACTGGGTACGCCCGGGCATCATGCTCTATGGCGCAACGCCGTTCGAAGAAGCCAACGCCGTGGCCGAGCGCCTGCAACCGGTGATGACGCTCGAATCGAAAGTCATCTGCGTGCGTGAATTGCCCGCCGGCGAGCCGATCGGCTACGGCGCCAAATTCATTACTGACAAACCGATGCGCATCGGCGTGGTCGCCATGGGCTATGCCGACGGCTACCCGCGTCAGGCACCGACCGGCACGCCAGTGCTGGTGGCCGGTAAACGCAGCCGGATTCTCGGTCGCGTGTCGATGGACATGCTGTGCATCGACCTCACTGAGGTGCCGGAAGCCGACCTCGGTTCGACCGTCGAGCTGTGGGGCAAAAACATCCTCGCCAGCGAAGTGGCGCAGTGGGCGGACACCATTCCGTACCAGATCTTCTGCAACCTGCGTCGGGTGCCAAGGCTCTATTCCGAGGGTTGACGCCGCTGCGGGGGCCAAGTGTTGTAAATACTGAACGCTGTCGCCATGATAACGCTCAATATTCTTACAACATCAGGAGGCTCCCGCCTTGGACGTCGGTGAACGACTGCAATCGATCCGCAAGCTCAAAGGGCTTTCCCAGCGTGAACTCGCCAAACGCGCGGGCGTCACCAACAGCACCATTTCGATGATCGAAAAGAACAGCGTCAGCCCTTCGATCAGTTCGCTGAGGAAGGTACTGGGCGGGATTCCCATGTCCATGGTCGAGTTCTTTTCCGAAGAAATCCTGCAGGAAGTCCCGACCCAGATCGTCTACAAGGCCAACGAGCTGATCGACATCTCCGACGGCGCGGTGACCATGAAACTGGTCGGCCGCGCGCACCCGAGTCGGGCCATCGCATTCCTCAACGAAATCTACCCGCCCGGCGCCGATACCGGCGAAGAAATGCTCACCCATGAAGGCGAGGAAACCGGGATTCTGGTGGAAGGTCGTCTGGAACTGGTGGTGGGGCTGGAAACTTTTATTCTCGAAGCCGGCGACAGCTACTATTTTGAAAGTACCAAGCCGCATCGTTTCCGTAATCCGTTCGACGCGCCTGCGCGACTAATCAGCGCAGCCACGCCGGCGAATTTTTAAACACAGAGGCGCCAGGCCATGACGTCGAAGGCATCCGAAGAGTTTTTCCACTGCGCGGTATAACCCCTTCGACTATGGGGTTGTTTCAGTGTGGCGGGCTACCCGCTATACTTGCGCCCGCCTGCGAACCGTGGCCGCAGGCGTGAATAGCCACCATTGAGGGTGAACGCGTGAACCTAATTATGAAAATGCTGGCCGCACCAGCAACCGTACTGGCCCTCTGGGCTGTCAGCGCTCAAGCTGCGACGAATGACGACATTGCCAAGCGCCTCGAGCCAGTGGGCCAGGTGTGCGTTCAGGGGCAGGAATGCAAAGGAATGGAAGTCGCTGCCTCTGCGGGCGGCGGCGGTGGTGCGAAGACCCCGGATGAAGTGATTGCAAAACATTGCAACGCTTGCCACGGCACTGGCCTGTTGGGCGCACCGAAAATCGGTGACACCGCCGCCTGGAAAGACCGCGCCGATCATCAGGGCGGCCTCGACGGCATCCTGGCCAAGGCCATCACCGGCATCAACTCCATGCCGCCGAAAGGCACTTGCGCCGATTGCTCGGATGACGAGTTGAAAGGCGCGATCCAGAAGATGTCCGGCCTGAAATAAGCCGCGCTTCTGACGAAAAAGACCGTCTTCGGACGGTTTTTTTGTGCCTGCGATTCGCGACGTGGGCTGTCCTTTGCAGCAAAGTCGAGGCAAGCTCGGTCTACCTCTATTCACGGAACGGGCAGGAGGCTTCAGATGGTGCAGTTGTGTTCGATCGAACAGGCAGTGGACGAGGTGCTCGTACGCTTGCCGGCGCATATCCACATGGGCATGCCGCTGGGGCTGGGCAAGCCCAATCATTTCGTCAACGCGCTGTACCGGCGCATCAAGAGCCTGCCCGAACGGCGACTGACGATGTACACCGCGCTGTGCCTGGGGCGCCCGACACTGGGCGACGGTCTGCAGAAGCGCTTTATCGAACCCTTCGTTGAGCGCGTGTTCGGCGACTACCCCGAATTCGATTTCCTCGCCGATCTGCAGCGTGACAGCCTGCCCGCCAACATCCGTATCGAACAGTTCTTCATGCAGCCCGGCAGCCTGCTCAACAGCGCACCGGCCCAGCAGGATTACGTCAGCAGCAACTACAGCCACGCCGCCCGCGACATCAATGCCGCCGGCCTCAATCTGGTGGCGCAGTTACTTGCCAGCAGCAGCGAACATCCCGATCGGTTGAGCCTGAGTTGCAACCCGGACATCACCCTTGACCTGCTGCCGATGATCGCCAAGCGCCGCGATGCCGGGGAGACCATTTTGCTGGTGGGTCAGGTGCACACCGACCTGCCGTACATGCCCGGCGATGCCGAAGTCGATATCGACACCTTCGACCTGCTGATCGACGCAAAGGACAGCAGCACGCTGTTTTCCACGCCGAACATGCCGGTGGGCTTTCAGGATCATTTCATCGGTTTGCATGCCAGCACGCTGGTGCGCGACGGCGGTACGTTGCAGATCGGCATCGGCTCGATGGGCGATGCACTGACCGCCGCACTGCTGGCGCGGCAGGCAGATAACGCCGGTTACCAAGCGTTGCTCGATGACATCAATCTCAGCCAGTGGGCGCAGTTGATCGAGCGCGAGGGCGGTACCGCGCCATTCGCCAAGGGCCTGTATGGCTGCAGTGAAATGTTCGTCAACGGTCTGCTGGTACTGGCCGATGCCGGAATCATCCGGCGCAAGGTCTACCCCGACGTTCAGACGCAAGAGCAGGCCAACGCCGGCACCCTTGATGAGTCGGCGCAGACCGATGGCATCTCGGTGCACGGCGGCTTTTTCCTCGGCCCGCGCAGTTTCTATGAGCGCCTGCGCGAGTTACCGCAGAGCAAGCGCCTCGAGTTCAACATGACCCGCATCAGCTACATCAACGAGCTGTACGGTCAGGAAGAGCTCAAGCGCTTGCAGCGCCTCGATGCCCGGTTCATCAACACCGTGTTCACCATGACCCTGATGGGCGCGGGCGTGGCCGATCAACTGGAGGACGGGCGGGTGCTCAGCGGGGTTGGCGGGCAATACAACTTCGTCGCCCAAGGCCACGCGCTGCACGATGCACGCTCGATTCTGATCCTGCGCAGCTGGCGCGAGTCCGGCGGCGAGGTCAGTTCGAACATTGTCTGGGAGTACGGCCACTGCACGATTCCACGGCACCTGCGTGACATCGTGGTCACCGAGTACGGCATCGCCGACCTGCGCGGCAAGGCCGATGCGGTGGTGATCGAGTCGTTGCTCAATATCAGCGATTCGCGCTTCCAGCCGGGGTTGATCGAGCAGGCACAGAAGGTCGGCAAGCTGCCGAAGGACTTCCGCCTCGATCCGCGATTTGCCGACAACACCCCGCAACGCTTGCAGGCCATTGCCGCAAAGCATCCGAACCTGTTTCCGGAGTATCCGCTGGGTTGTGATTTCACCGCGATCGAGCGCGATCTGCTGCGAGCGCTGAACTGGCTGAAGAGCAAGTTCAAGCTGAGCGAGATTCTGGAATTGGGCAAGGCTGCGCTGGATGCGCCGGAGGCTTCGACGTTCCCCGAACACCTTGAACGTATGCAGCTGACCAACCCGGAAGGCTTGAAGGAAGACCTGTTCCAGCGCCTGCTGCTCACCGGGCTGAAGGCCACCGCGCAATAAAAAACGACAAAAAAACTGTGGGAGCGGGCTTGCCCGCGATGGCGGTGTATCAGTCAACGTGGATGTTGAAGGATAGGTCGCCATCGCTGGCAAGCCAGCTCCCACAGGAATTGCGGTGTACTTGCGTCTTTCAGCCGTTATTCGATGAAGGTCACGACGCCATCCTTCAGCGACTTCACGCGAGCCAGCGATTCAACGCGATAGCCCTGCGAGTCCAACTCGGCACGCCCACCCTGGAATGACTTCTCGATCACGATGCCCAGACCGGCAACCGTGGCGCCAGCCTGTTTGATGATCGAGATCAGCGCCTGCGAAGCCTTACCGTTGGCCAGGAAGTCGTCGATGATCAGCACGCGATCGCTGCTGGTCAGGTGACGCGGCGAGATGGCCACGGTGCTTTCGGTCTTCTTGGTGAACGAGTAAACGGTCGCCGACAGCAGGTTTTCGGTCAGGGTCAGGGACTGTTGCTTGCGGGCGAAGATCACCGGCACGCCGAGGTTCAGACCGGTCATGATCGCCGGGGCAATGCCCGAGGCTTCGATGGTGACGATCTTGGTGATGCCCGAATCCTTGAACAGCGTGGCGAATTCGTCGCCGATCAGCTTCATCAGGGCCGGGTCGATCTGGTGGTTCAGGAAGGCGTCGACCTTCAGGACCTGGTCGGAAAGCACGATGCCTTGTTCGCGGATTTTCTGGTGCAATGCTTCCATGAAGCTGTCCTCATTTGGCGCTTTGTGCGCCGAAGGTCTAGTAAAAAGTGGTCAATTCTAGCGCTTTAACATCGCGCGTATATCAGCCAGTGCGCTGTTGCCCCGCACGGCTTTGACTTCGGTCGGTGTGTCGTCGTTGCCTTCCCACGCCAGATCGTCCGGCGGCAGTTCATCGAGGAAGCGGCTGGGCGCGCAATCGATGATCTCGCCGTACTGTTTGCGTTTGGCAGCGAAGGTGAAGGCCAGGGTCTGACGCGCGCGGGTGATGCCCACGTAGGCCAGGCGGCGCTCCTCTTCGATGGTGTCGGCTTCGATGCTGGAGCGGTGCGGGAGGATTTCCTCTTCCATGCCCATGATGAACACGTAAGGGAATTCCAGGCCCTTGGACGCATGCAGGGTCATCATTTGCACGCCTTCGGCGCCGTCCTCTTCTTCCTGCTGACGTTCGAGCATGTCGCGCAGGACCAGTTTGCCGATGGCGTCTTCGATGGTCATCTCGCCGTCTTCGTCTTTTTCCAGAGTGTTCTTCAAGGCCTCGATCAGGAACCAGACGTTGCTCATCCGGTAGTCCGCAGCCTTGTCGCTGGAGCTGTTGGTGCGCAGCCAGTTCTCGTAGTCGATGTCCATGACCATGCTGCGCAGGGCCGAGATCGGGTCTTCGCCGGCGCACTGTTCACGGACCTTGTCCATGAAGCGCTTGAAGCGCGACAGGCGATCGGTGAAGCGGCTGTCCAGATGCTCGCCCAGACCGATTTCGTCGGTGGCGGCGTACATCGAGATCTTGCGTTCGGTGGCGTAGTTGCCGAGTTTTTCCAGCGTCGTGGAGCCGATTTCCCGGCGCGGCACGTTGATCACCCGCAGGAAGGCGTTGTCGTCATCCGGGTTCACGATCAGGCGGAAGTAGGCCATCAGGTCCTTCACTTCCTGACGCCCGAAGAAACTGTTGCCGCCGCTCAGGCGATACGGCACCTGGTGGTGCTGCAACTTCAGTTCGATCAGCTTGGCCTGGTAGTTGCCGCGATAGAGAATCGCGAAATCGCTGTACGGGCGGTCGGTACGCAAGTGCAGGCTGAGGATTTCCATGGCCACGCGCTCGGCTTCGGCGTCCTCGTTGCGGCAGCGGATCACGCGGATCTCGTCGCCGTGGCCCATCTCACTCCACAGCTGCTTTTCGAATTCGTGCGGGTTGTTCGAGATCAGCACGTTGGCGCAGCGCAGGATGCGGCTGGTGGAGCGGTAGTTCTGCTCCAGCATCACCACTTTCAGCGACGGATAGTCGTCCTTGAGCAGCATCAGGTTTTCCGGCCGCGCGCCGCGCCAGGCGTAGATCGACTGGTCGTCGTCGCCCACCACGGTGAACTGGTTGCGCTTGCCGATCAGCATCTTCACCAGCAGGTACTGGCTGGCGTTGGTGTCCTGGTATTCGTCGACCAGCAGGTAACGCACCTTGTTCTGCCACTTTTCGAGAATATCGGCGTGCTCTTCGAAGAGCTTTACCGGCAGCAGGATCAGGTCATCGAAGTCCACCGCGTTGAACGCCTTGAGCGTGCGCTGGTAGTGGGTGTAAACGATGGCAGCGGTCTGTTCCTTGGGATTGCGCGCGTTTTCCAGCGCCTGGGCCGGCAGGATCAGGTCGTTTTTCCAGGCGCCGATCATGTTCTTGATCTCGTCGACGCCGTCGTCGCCTGCGTATTCCTTCTGCATGATGTCGGTCATCAGGGCTTTGACGTCGGTCTCGTCGAAGATCGAGAAACCGGGTTTGTAGCCCAGCCGCGCATGCTCCTTGCGGATGATGTTCAGGCCCAGGTTGTGGAAGGTGCAGACCGTCAGGCCGCGACCTTCACCGGCGCGCAGCAGGGTGCCAACCCGCTCCTTCATCTCGCGCGCAGCCTTGTTGGTAAAGGTCATGGCGACGATGTACTGGGCGCGGATGCCGCAGTTCTGGATCAGGTGCGCGATCTTGCGCGTGATCACGCTGGTCTTGCCGGAGCCAGCGCCGGCGAGCACCAATAGAGGGCCGCCGACGTAGTTCACGGCTTCTTGCTGCCGGGGATTGAGTCGGGACATACGAAAATTCGGGAGTCGTTGACGAAATGGGCCGGTATTTTAACAGGCTCAGCGATTTGTGCTGCTCTCTCCGACTTGTGACGCACCACGCGATTCAAATTTGCCGGTTTTGTTACTTTCGCGGAGGATACACGGTGATTTTGCGGCTAATGTTCTCATTCGTGACACAAAATAACGTTCTGATAATCGTTGTCATTGAACATCGCAACGGCATAATGCCCCGCCCACATCATTGCAGAGTCTAGGGAGCTAGCTTGTCTACGCCTGTCGAACCCTTGCGTTTGCTGCTACTGGCCGAAGAGCCAGCGTGGACAGCGTTATTGCGCGAGTGTCTGGCTCCGATGGGGAGCGCGGCGGTGCTGATCTGCGCGCCGAGCTGGGAGTCGGTCAGCAGTCTGTTCGAAGACAATCGCCATGCGGTGTTATTGACCGTTCCCGCGTTGCAGCCGGCCCCGGGCCGTTGCAGCCTGCCGACGGTGTTGCTGCTGGAGCACGAACCCGCCACCGCGCCGGTGGGTGTCAGTGACTGGCTGGTGTTCGACGCGCTTGACGCCGGCATGCTGCGTCGTTGTTTGCGCCATGTGCGTGAGCGCGGCGTGCTGGAAAACACCCTGCAACGCCTCGCCGAACAGGATCCGCTGACCGGCATCGCCAACCGCCAGGGCTTCCAGACCCTGCTCGCGGCGCGCCTGGCGGAAAACGACGGTCGCGGTCTGGCCCTGGGGCATCTGGATCTCGACAACTTCCGTCACGCCAACGACGCCCTCGGCCATCAGGCCGGCGACCGGCTGATCCTGCAGGTCGTTGCGCGGCTGAAAAGTCAGCTCGAGGCCGGTGATCAACTGGCCCGCCTGGGCAGCGATGAGTTTGCCCTGCTGATCGACACCCGCCGTGCGCCACAACGCGCCGAGTGGATGGCCGAACGCATCACTGAAGCCTTGTCCGAACCGTATTGGGTCGATGGCGAAAGCCTGTTGATCGGCTCCAGCCTCGGCATCGCCCACGCCCGCGCACAAGGTGGCGCCGATCCGCTGATGTGGCACGCGCACATTGCCATGCAGCAGGCCAAGAGCACCCAGGGTTGCACCTTCCATATCTTCAACGAACGCATCAATCGCAACGCGCGGAGCATGGCCGACCTCGAAAGCGAACTGCGCCGGGCCTTGCGTCGTGATGAGCTGGAGTTGCACTACCAGCCACGCCTGAATCTGGCGGACGGGCAAATCGTCGGCCTTGAAGCGCTGGTGCGCTGGCGTCATGGCGAGCGTGGTCTGCTGCCGCCGAGCGAATTCGTGCCGCTCGCTGAACAAAGCGGTTTGATCGTGCCGCTGGGTTACTGGGTGATTTCCCGCGCCCTGCGTGACATGCAGGCGCTGCGCGAGCGCGGGCTGCCTGCGCTGCACATGGCAATCAACCTGTCGTTCCGCCAGTTTCAGGACAGTCAGTTGCTGCCGACGCTCAGTCGGCTGATTGCCGAGCGTGGGGTCGAGGCGCAGTGGCTGGAATTCGAACTCACCGAAACCGCCGTGATGCGCCGCAGCGATCTGGTCAAACAGACCATGGACGCCCTCGGCCGTCTCGGCGTGCGTTTCTCGCTGGATGACTTCGGCACCGGGTTCTCGTCGTTCGTGCACCTCAACAGCCTGCCGATCACCTTGCTGAAGATCGACAAGAGCTTCGTCGGCGGCATGGAACAGCGCGAAGAGAACCGCAAACTGGTGCACGCGATGATCAACCTCGCGCACAACCTGCATCTGGAAGTGGTGGCCGAAGGGGTTGAAACACCGGAACAGCTGGAGTTGTTGCGCGGCTTTGGCTGCGACCAGGTGCAGGGGTATCTGATCAGCCGGCCGTTGCCGTTGGCGGAGTTGGTTGAGTACCTGACGTTTGGCTCAAGCCAGCAGGTTTCTGTGGAGGCCGTTTAAAAGATCGCAGCCTGCGGCAGCTCCTACACAATTCCCTGTAGGAGCTGCCGAAGGCTGCGATCTTTTGATCCTAATCTGCGCGAACGGCCTCAAACCTCTGTGACACAGGCTCCAGCCGGATCATCCGCTTCATCTTCCATTCAAACGCCAGCGTCAGGCTCACCGCCGCACACGCCAGACCCAGCGCCAGACCCCACCAGACGCCCGTCGGCCCCCAATGCAGGTGGAACGCCATCCACCACGCCGCTGGCGCGCCGATCAGCCAATAACAGCCGAGGCCGACCAGAAACGTGGTTTTTGCGTCCTTGAGTCCACGGATACAGCCCATGGCAATCGTCTGCGTACCGTCAAATAGTTCAAACCATGCCGCCACCGCCAGCAAGCTCACTGCCAGGCGAATGACTTCGGCAAACGCCGGGTCGTGGTGATCGAGGAACAACCCGACCAGTTGATTCGGCAACAGCCAGAACACCATGGCGAAACCGAGCATTACCACTGCACCGAAGACGATCCCGACCCGGCCGGACAGGCGTGCATCGCTCAATTGCCCGGCGCCGTAGTGCTGGCCGACGCGCATGGTGATCGCGTAGGACATCCCCGCCGGCACCATGAACGCTACCGAAACGATCTGCAGGGCAATCTGGTGTGCGCCCAGTTGCGTGCTGCCCATGGTACCCATGCACAGCGCGGCGAAGGCGAACAAACCGACCTCCACGGCATAGGTGCCGCCAATCGGCAGGCCGAGTCGCCACAGTTCTTTCAGATACTGACGATTTGGCCGCGACAGGCCGGCGCGCAACGGGTAAGCGTCGTAGGCCGGGTGCCGGCGGATGTGCCAGGCCAGCGCGAGCGCCATGCAGTTGGCAACGATTGCCGTGACCAGGCCGATGCCGGTCAGCCCCAGTTTCGGCAGGCCGAACATCCCGGTGATCAATGCGTAATTGAGCAGGAAGTTGGCCACGGTGCCGCCGAGGCTGATGACCATCACCGGCGTCGCCCGCCCAATCGCACTGGTAAAGCCGCGCAGGGCCATGAAGCTCAGATAGCCGGGCAGGGCAAAGGGCAGAGCGATCAAAAATTGTCCAGCGGCGTTGACGTTGGTTTCGGTCTGGCCGAACAGCAGCAACACCGGTTTCAGATTCCACAACAGCAACCCGGCGCCGAGCGCCATCAGCCACGCCAGCCACAGCCCGGCCTGAGTCAGGCGGGCCGCACCGATGATGTCACCGGCGCCCTGACGGATCGCCACCAGGGTGCCGACCGCCGCGATCACGCCGATGCAGAAAATCGACACGAACGAATAACTTGCCGCGCCCAGTCCGCCACCGGCCAGCGCCTCGGGACTCAGGCGCGCCATCATCAGCGTGTCGGTCAGCACCATCAGCATGTGCGCCAACTGTGAAGCAATCAACGGCCCCGCCAGCCGCAGGATGGCCCAGAGTTCGGTACGCACAGGATGCTGCATGGTCATCACCACCCATCAATCAAAGGGAACAAGAGACCGTCGATTCTCGGCGCTTGGAAAGGTTTGCACAAAAGGATAAAAAGGATGGGTGGCATGATTAAAACTCATCATGAGTAAACCTCGCCGGGGTGGCCGGATGCCGCCAAAGGAGCTTTGTGTATGTCCCGTCGTCTTCCACCCTTGTATGCCCTGCGCGCATTCGAAGCGGCGGCGCGGCACAGCTCGTTCACCCGGGCGGCCGAGGAGTTGTCGATCACCCAGAGTGCCGTCAGCCGGCACATCAAGACGCTGGAAGAGCATTTCGCCTGCAAGCTGTTTCACCGCAGCGGACGCAACCTGCAACTGACGGAATCGGCGCGGATGTTGTTGCCCGGCATTCGCGAGGGCTTTGCAGCCCTTGAACGCGCCTGCAACACCTTGCGCGCCGAGGACGA
Source organism: Pseudomonas sp. 22189 (assembly GCF_052045635.1). Taxonomy (NCBI): domain Bacteria; kingdom Pseudomonadati; phylum Pseudomonadota; class Gammaproteobacteria; order Pseudomonadales; family Pseudomonadaceae; genus Pseudomonas; species Pseudomonas sp. 22189. Next base: position 42,260 of record NZ_JBQEPG010000003.1, on the reverse strand, counting down.
CATCCTGCGCATGAAAGCGCCATCGACCCTGACCATGCGCTGGCTGCTGGCGCGACTCAGTCGTTTCCGCCACCTGCAACCGGGCAACGAAGTGCAACTGACCAGTGCGTGGATGGACGTGGATTCGGTGGATTTCAACAATGAGCCATTCGATTGCGCGGTACTGCTCAGTGACGGGCACTTCCCGCCGGACTGGGAGGCCAGCCTGCTGTTTCCCGAAGAACTGATCCCGGTCGGCGCGCCAAACCTGCTGAACGATCAACCCTGGGACGTGGCGCGGCTGGCCTCCACCGAGTTGCTGCACCCGACCCCGGACCGGCGTGACTGGCGCAGTTGGCTGGAGCACATGGGGCTGTCCGATCAGGTCTCGCTCAAGGGCGGGCAGGTGTTCGATACCCTCGAACTGGGCATGATCGCTGCCGCCCGAGGCTATGGGGTGTCGATGGGGGATCTGCTGATGGTCGCCGAGGATGTGGCGCAGGGCCGCTTGAGCCTGCCGTGGCCGACTGCCGTCGCCAGTGGCCTGAATTACTACCTGGTGTGGCCGAAAACCCGTCCGGGAGGTGAACGTTTGCGCCGCCTCAGTGATTTTCTGCAAGGCGAAGTGCGCGCCATGTCGCTGCCGCAGGTCAAGCGCTTGAGCTGAAACGTTAGAGCCGCCACAATGCCGGCCTTGCGCCATAACCCCGCTATTTACTCAAGTATTCGGTTTGACCGCCGAAAATGAGCATGTGGGACCGTCGTGCCGGTCTCCACGATTCCACCCCCATTATTAGAATTTTCCGAGCAGGTGCTGCGATCAAGGAGGATCCGGTGGCTCGGCCAGGAGCTGTTCATGTCTCAACCTCGCGCTCGGATCGCTTCGCAGCTGGGCCTCGCGCTCGCTGTGATACTGGCGATCGTCATCAGCGGCAGTACGGTATTCGCCCTGCGTTCGCTGGATTCCGCCAATCTCGCCACCCGTGAGGAACACCTCGCCAGTGAGGCGCGGCTGCTGGCTGACCAGTTGAGCACCTTCCACGGCACGCTGCGCGAGAGCACGCAGCGCCTGAGCGGGTTGTTCGAGAAGCGCTTCAGCGCGGGCCTGAGCATTCATCCGGATGAACCGGTGAACGTCGCCGGCACCCAGACCCCGGGCCTGCACTTGGGCAGTGAAGTGCTGAACAACAACTTCAAGGAAGTCGACGAGTTCAAGCAGATGACCGCTGGTGTCGCCACGCTGTTCGTGCGCAGCGGCGAAGATTTCGTGCGCGTCAGCACCTCGCTGACCAAACAGGACGGCACGCGCGCCATCGGCACTTTGCTCGATCATGCGCACCCCGCCTATGCCAGGTTGATGGCGGGGCAGGGCTACGTCGGCCGTGCCTTGTTGTTCGATCGTTCCTACATGACCCAATACACCCCGGTGCGCGACGGCAGCGGCAAGGTGATTGCGGTGTTGTTCGTTGGTTTTGACTACACCGATGCGCAGAACGCCCAGTTTGCCAATCTCAAGCGTTTCCGCATCGGCCAGACTGGTTCGTTGGCGCTGCTGGATGAGCAGAATAAATGGCTGGTGGCGCCGGCCGGCGTGCAAGCGCTGGATCAGGCCGTTCCGGTGATCAAGGGGCTGGCGGCGAAACCGGGCAAGGGTGAGTTCTGGAGCGACACCTCTGAAGACTTTTACAGCATTGCTGTTCCGTTCGAGGGCGGGCCGTGGTCGGTGGTGGCGAGCATGCCGAAAACCGAGATCCGCGCGGTGACCTGGAGCGTCGGTACGCAACTGGCTATCGGCAGTCTGTTGGCGATGTTGTTGGCGGTCGGTTCGGTGGTCTGGCTGCTGCGCAGCAAACTGGCGCCATTGAGCGATCTGGTACGTCAGGCCGAAGCCTTGGGCGCCGGTGATCTGAGCGTGCGCCTGAACGTATCGAGCAATGACGAGATCGGCCAGCTGTCCCGCGCGTTCAACCAGATGAGCCAGGCGCTGTCGACCATGGTCGAGCACATCCGCCGCGCTTCGCAAGAGGTCAACAGCCGCGCCCAGGCGCTGTCCGGTTTGTCCGGTGGTGCGTATGAAGGCATGGAACAGCAGTCCGGCGAAATCACCAGCATGGCCGGCGCGGTGGAAGAGTTCAGCGCCACTTCGCTGAACATTGCCGACAACATGGGCGCGACTCAGCGTCTGGCGCAGGAAAATGCCCAGCAAACGCAGATCGGTCGCAGCTCGATGGAAGAAGCCTCGTCCTCGCTGGAGCAAATCGCTGGCGCGCTGAACACCACGGCGTCCGTGATCAACACGCTGGGTCAGCGCTCTCAGGAGATTGGCGGTATCGTCAGTGTGATCACTTCGATTGCCGAACAGACCAACCTGCTGGCGCTCAACGCGGCGATTGAAGCGGCGCGGGCCGGTGAACAGGGCCGTGGTTTTGCTGTGGTGGCCGATGAAGTGCGTAACCTGGCGTCGCGCACCCGTCAGGCGACCGATGAAATTTCCGGGATGATCCACAGCATCCAGCAGGAAACCGGCAACGCCATCAGCACCATGGAGCAGGGCAATGTGCTGATGCAGGAAGGCCTGTCGCGCAACGCCAATGTGGCGTCGGCGCTGGCGCGGATCGATGAACAGAGCCGTTCGGCAGGGCAGCAGTTTGCGGCGATTACCACGGCGACGCAGGAGCAGAGCAGCACGGCGACGTTGCTCAGCAGCAATCTGCAGAGTATTGCGCTGGCCAACAGCGAGCAGCGTGAGGTTGTGTCGAACCTGGCTGTTACGGCTAAAGAGCTGGAGAAACTGGCGGCGGACTTGCGTTCCGAGGTTGATCGCTTTCGTTGATACAGCCTTGATATAGCTTTCGCGAGCAAGCTCGTTCCCACAGTTTCCGGCGTGAATCACAGATTCTGTGAACACCCGAGATCCCTGTGGGAGCGAGCTTGCTCGCGAATGGATCCCCGCCAATTCTTGGGAAATCACACGATCGCAAGCTCCATTGCACTTGCTGAAACGTTTCCGCAGCGCTATAAAAATGGCACAACTCCAATAAAGGCTGCTGCCATGACCCTGCTCAAACTCGCCGTTGCCCTCGGCGCACTCTCTGCTGCTTCCCACGCCATGGCTTGGGATTACGTACTCCTCGATACCAACAAGCCCGCGCAAAACTGGACGATCACCAGTGAGCAGCTCGGCGTGAAAACCGGCAAACCTTTCTCCATAAGCCTGCGCACCCTGCACGCTGGGCGACAGGAAGGTGTCAGCATCGTCGATATCGATAACGGCACGATGAAACTCTCGGTGGTGCCAACCCGTGGCATGAATGTCCTGCAGGCCTCCGTCGGCAATGTACGCATGGGTTGGGATTCGCCGGTCAAGGACGTGGTCAACCCGGCCTTCATCGAACTCAATGGGCGCGGTGGTCTGGGCTGGCTGGAAGGCTTCAATGAACTGGTGACCCGCTGCGGTTACGAATGGGTCGGCCATCCCGGTATGGACAATGGCGAGTTGCTGACCCTGCACGGCCGCGCTGCCAATATCCCGGCCAGCAGCGTCACGCTGCACATCGATGAAAAACCACCCTATGCCATCAGCCTGCGCGGCGAACTCAAAGAGCAGGCGTTCAAGAAAGTCGACTTTTCGGTGATGACGGAGCTTGTCACTGAGCCCGGCAGCACCCGTTTTGCCCTTAACGATACGCTGACCAACAACGGCGATTATCCAAAGGAATACCAGGCGCTGTATCACAGTAACTTCAGTACACCGTTCCTTGAGCAGGGCGCGCGGTTTGCGGCGCCGGTGAAACAGGTCTCGCCGTTCAACGACAAGGCCAAAGCCGAGTTGGCGGACTGGCAGACTTATCGCGGTCCAACCAAGGACTACGACGAAACCGTCTATAACGTCGTGCCCTACGCCGACGCCAAAGGCGAAACCCTGACTGTTTTGCACAACAAGGCTGGCAGCCTCGGTGTCTCCGTTGGCTTCAATACACAACAGCTGCCAGTGTTTTCCCTGTGGAAAAATACCGACACCCAAGGGCAGGGCTATGTCACGGGCCTTGAGCCAGGCACCAGCTTTTCCTACAACCGCCGCTATCAGCGTCCGCTGAATCTGGTGCCGACCATTGCGCCAAAGGCCAGCCAACAGTTTCAGATCAGCTACAGCCTGCTGGCAGACAAAGGCGCTGTGGATAACGCGCTGAAGCGCGTGAGCGAAATCCAGGCCGGGCGTGAAACCGAAGTACGGCAGGCGCCGCTGGTGGATTTGACCGAGCATTAAGGCGTTGCCGGGCGGTATTGCAGCGCCTCGGCCAAGTGCTCACGCTTGATCGCATCCACTTGCTCAAGGTCCGCCAGTGTGCGAGCGACCTTGAGCAAGCGATGTGCCGAACGCAGTGAGAGTGTCAGCCGTTCACAGGCTGACTCGAGCCATTTCTCATCGGCTGTGGATAACTGGCAGTGCCGCTTGAGCGCCGGTAGATCAAGAAAGGCGTTGGCACAACGCTGGCGCTTTTGCTGGCGTTCTCGTGCCTCGGCCACCACGGCTGCCGCACTGGCACTGTCCTCGCCCGGTTTGACCAATGGATTCAACGCCGTTGCCTCCCGCGCCACCGTCAGGTGCAGATCGATCCGATCCAGCAACGGCCCCGAGAGCTTGTTACGGTAGCGCTGCACCATGTCTGGTGTGCACGAGCACTTGCCGCTCGGCTCGCCCAGATATCCACAGGGGCAGGGGTTCATCGCTGCTACCAGCTGGAAACGCGCGGGGAATCGCACGCGATCCTTGGCTCTGGCGATCACGATATATCCGGATTCCAGAGGTTCGCGCAGTACCTCCAACACCTTGCGATCAAATTCCGGAAGCTCGTCGAGAAACAGCACGCCGTGGTGAGCGAGGGTGATTTCGCCAGGTTGTGGTTTCGAGCTGCCACCGACCAGCGCCGGCCCCGATGCAGAATGGTGCGGTTGACGGAATGGACGCTGCGGCCAATGAGTCAGCGGCACACCGCTGGCGACCGATTGAATCGCCGCCACTTCCAGCGCTTCGGATTCGGACAGGGGCGGCAGCAGGCCTGGCAAGCGACTCGCCAACAATGTTTTGCCAGTGCCCGGCGGCCCGCTGAACAGCAGGTTGTGCGCGCCTGCCGCCGCAATCAGCAGCGCCCGTTTGGCGGCCATCTGTCCTTGCACTTCGTTGAGGTCGGGATAAGGTTTCGCCGCGTGGATCAGCCCGTCCGAGACATATGGCTCGACCGGCGTATGCCCGTTGAAATGCGCCACGGCTTCCAGCAGATGATCCACCGCAAACACTTTCAGGCCCGAAGCCAGACAGGCCTCCTCGGCATTCGCCCGCGGCACCACCAGGGCCCGCCCGGCCTTGCGCGCCGCCAGCGCCGCTGGCAACACCCCGCGCACCGGCCGCACCGCGCCGGACAGCGCCAGTTCACCGAGGCATTCCACCTCATCCAGCGTGAGACACGGCACCTGCACACTTGCCGACAGAATCCCCAAGGCAATCGCCAGATCAAACCGCCCGCCGTCCTTGGGCAAATCCGCCGGCGCCAGATTCAGGGTGATCCGCCGCGCCGGAAACTGCAGCCCGGAATTGATAATCGCGCTGCGCACCCGATCCTTGCTCTCCTTCACCGCCGCCTCGGGCAGGCCGACCATGGTCAGCGACGGCAGGCCGTTGGCCAGATGGACTTCGACGGTAACGGCAGGTGCATCCACGCCTATCTGGGCGCGACTGTGGACGATGGACAGGGACATGGTCGTTCCTTGAGCTGAATCGGGGGCCGCTTCCTGCGGGTTTTTGAAGGGTAGTCGGGGAGAGGGGAGCTGGCGGGCGCGAACTTTCACTGGATGTTGCGGGAGGAGGTCAACCAGTTTCGAGGCGAAAAAAAACCGCCTTGAGTAGACGGTTTTCAGTTTGCAGGCATCGGTGAGGCCAAGGCCTGCGTATCCTTTGCGGACACACTCACGTGCGCTCAGGTTATGCATGTTTGCTCATTGGCGCAAGTATCAGATGGACTTGAAAGGGGGGGCAACGGTCCTGTTACTGGCGCATCCTAACGACTTGATACAAGTTGTTTAAGTCGCTTTCTAAGGTCTGTCATAAAGTCCGCAATGACGATGCCCACTCATGAGGTATTCGCGAAGTGTGGCCGGGGGCGCAAAGACTTCATGTTCCTCGACACGGTGTGAGACCCGTGCCGGTGTTGTATTCGGGGAACCCACACCCGGTCGCCTTGGCGGACACACTCACGTGTAGTCCCGAAGGTGTTCGTACGCCGGAAAGTGCATCGGAGGTTTGGCCCCACGCAAGGAGGGCCAAAGTATGTCTAAGTTTCTTAAACATATGTGGCGCCTCGTCAGAATCGCGTTATGGGCTTTTCGCCTGTACGAGTTTCTGCGAGACCGTTGGAATAATTCGTTGTAGAGGATTGATCTGACGGAAACCGCTCCTGCCTCGGCGGGGGCGGTTTAATGTCTACTCGCAAACTTGAAGGCGTCTCGGCCCAGGGGCTGCAGTCTTACTCGGCCGGCGGCGTCAGCCTGGCTTCCAGTTCTGCGACTTTGGCTTCAAGGCTTTCAAGGCGGGCGCGAGTTCGAGCCAGTACGAGCATCTGGCTATCGAATTCTTCACGGCTCACCAGATCCAGTTTGCTGAAAGCACTTTGCAGCAGCATCTTGAGCTGGCTTTCGATTTCGGCTTTTGGCAGCGGGGTGTCGCCGCTGAACAGGCGGGAGGCAGTGCCGCTCAGGGCGTCGAGGAAGTCTTTGGGCGCGAGCATGGAATGTGTCCTGTAAACAGTGGCGCGCATTGTATCACGCAGTGTCTATAGTCATTGACGCAGGCACGGATGCACGCTTTTCGCGCAGGCGGACGGACGGCAGCGCACCGTTGTTGTGCGTAACCGTCGGGGCTTTTTTGCGCGGGCGCCTGTGGCAGCGGCCAAGGGCTTGAAATCAGAGGAATTTGGCGAGATGGCAAGCTTTCTGCTTAGTCGGTAGTGACCCATGCACTGATGCAGTCGCTGTGACGAATGCAGTGCGGCAGGCGGAGCGGGGAGTTTCGCCGGCAGCGGTTAGCTGGCGTCAGTCGGGCAGGCAAGGCCGACGATGCGTTACAAAGCCAGGCACTGCGCTTAGACTTGAGTCGGGTTTGTTTTCCTGGGGCAAGTCCACCAATTCGGGAGAGAGTTTCATGAAGCTAGTCACTGCCATCATCAAGCCGTTCAAGTTGGACGACGTGCGCGAGTCGCTGTCCGAAATCGGCGTGCAGGGCATTACCGTTACTGAAGTTAAAGGCTTCGGCCGGCAGAAGGGTCACACCGAGCTGTATCGCGGCGCGGAATATGTGGTCGATTTTCTGCCCAAGGTGAAAATCGACGTGGCCATCGACGACAAGGATCTGGATCGGGTTATCGAGGCGATAACCAAGGCGGCCAACACCGGCAAGATCGGTGACGGCAAGATCTTCGTGGTCAATCTGGAACAGGCGATCCGCATCCGTACCGGCGAAACCGATACCGACGCGATCTAAACGCCGCCACAAACCCAACGCCCCAGGAGAAAACAATATGACTCTGCGTAAATTCGCAGGGCTAGGCGCCCTGTTGTCCATCGTAATGCCCGGCCTGGCCATGGCGGCAGATCCGGTGGCGCCTCCAGTCCTCAATTCCGGCGATACCGCCTGGATGCTGACCTCCACAGCCCTCGTGCTGTTCATGACCATTCCCGGCCTCGCGCTGTTCTACGGCGGCATGGTTCGCTCCAAAAACATTCTTTCGGTGATGATGCAGTGCTTCGCCATTACCGGTCTGATCAGCGTCCTGTGGGTCATTTATGGCTACAGCATCGCGTTTGACACTACCGGTATGGAGCAAGGCGTCGTCAACTTCAATTCCTTCGTCGGCGGCATGGGCAAGGCCTTTCTGGCCGGTGTCACTCCGGCGAGCCTGACCGGCCCGGCGGCGCTGTTCCCTGAGGCGGTGTTTGTCACCTTCCAGATGACCTTCGCGATCATCACCCCGGCGCTGATCGTCGGTGCGTTCGCCGAGCGGATGAAATTCTCGGCGATGCTGATTTTCATGGGCGTGTGGTTCACCCTCGTCTATGCACCGATTGCACACATGGTCTGGTCCGGTAACGGCGGCCTGTTGTGGGACTGGGGCGTACTCGACTTCGCGGGCGGCACCGTGGTGCACATCAACGCGGGTATCGCCGGCCTGGTAGCGTGCCTGGTACTGGGCAAGCGCAAAGGTTTCCCGACCACCCCGATGGCGCCGCACAACCTCGGTTACACACTGATGGGTGCAGCGATGCTGTGGGTCGGCTGGTTCGGTTTCAACGCCGGTTCCGCCGCTGCTGCCAACGGTACTGCCGGTATGGCGATGCTGGTCACTCAGATTGCAACCGCAGCTGCCGCACTGGGCTGGATGTTTGCCGAGTGGATCACCCACGGCAAGCCAAGTGCACTGGGCATCGCCTCGGGTGTGGTTGCCGGTTTGGTTGCAATCACTCCGGCGGCTGGCACCGTGGGCCCGATGGGCGCACTGGTGATTGGTCTGGCGGCGGGTGTGGTGTGTTTCTTCTGCGCCACCACCCTGAAACGCAAGCTTGGTTATGACGACTCCCTGGACGCATTCGGCGTGCACGGTATCGGCGGTATCCTCGGTGCGATCCTGACCGGTGTATTCGCTGCACCGTCGCTGGGCGGCTTCGGCACCGTGACCGACATCGCGGCGCAAGTGTGGATTCAGTGCAAAGGCGTCGGCTTCACAGTGATCTACACCGCGATTGTCACCTTCATCATCCTCAAGGTGCTGGACGCCGTGATGGGGCTGCGGGTGACCGAGGAAGAAGAATCGGTTGGCCTGGACCTGGCACAACACAACGAACGCGGCTACAACCTGTAAGTACGCGCATCGAAAAAACTTGCCCGGCTTGCCGGGCATTTTTTTGTCCGGGATTTGTCATTGAGAGAGCAGCTGAAAGGATTTTTCGTACGGCTTTCGTCGTGTTTACGATGGGCATTTTTCTGCGGCCAATGGCTTACATCATTGCAGGAATATTAGGGCCTTTGTTTTTTCCCAGAGCGCGCTAGAATGCGCCCCGAACGTGCGGAGAACTGTATGTGGCAACAGACTCTGATAACCCTGCGGGCACGGCCCCGGGGCTTTCATCTGGTAACGGACGAGTTACTCGCCGGCCTGCCTGAACTCAAGGCGTGCCGGGTCGGTCTGTTGCATTTGTGGCTGCAGCATACCTCGGCGTCGTTGACCATCAACGAGAACGCCGATCCGGCGGTCCGTCGCGACTTCGAACGATTTTTCAATCGTCTGATCCCACAAGGAACAGACGGCTATGAGCATAACGACGAAGGCCTGGACGACCTCCCGGCGCACTTCAAGGCCAGCGTGCTTGGCTGCCAGATCAGTCTGCCGGTATCGGCTGGGCGTCTGGCTCTGGGAACCTGGCAAGGCGTTTATCTGGGCGAGCACCGTGATCATGGCGGTGCCCGTAAAGTCCTCGCCACCTTGCACGGTGACGGGGCGTAAACCGCTGGTCACCAGCGGTTACCGATTTTTTTCCGGCGACTTTCGACAGTCGCCAAAGCTGGTCTATAACTAATCTGCTTTTCGCAAGTCATGAGGTAGAACATGAGCGACGATGATCTGGAAAACGACGACCTCGAAGTAGGCGACGAAGACGAGGCCGAGGACGGTCTGGAAGCAGCAGCGGAAGACGTTGCTGAAGACGATGGCGGTGACGATACGCCGGCCCCGGCTGCCAAGGGCAAAGCCAAGGCTGCGGTGTCGGTAGACGAGTTGCCGAGCATCGAAGCCAAGAACAAGGAGCGCGACGCCCTGGCCAAGGCCATGGAAGAATTCCTTGCGCGCGGCGGCAAGGTGCAGGAAGTGGAGGCCAACGTGGTCGCCGATCCGCCCAAGAAGCCGGACAACAAGTACGGCAGCCGCCCTATCTGAGGCGTGCCACTTGCTTGCTGAAAAAGCCCGCCGTCGCTGCGGGCTTTTTCATGCCTCGAACAAATACTCCAGACGCGCCGCGATCCCTTGCAGGGGTGAGCCTTGTGGCGAGGGGATTTATCCCCGATGGGTCGCGAAGCGGCCCCTAATGCAGCACGCCCCACAGTCCTGACACACCGTGCAAGATGACTTCACGGCTGCTGCGCAACCGATCGGGGATAAATCCCCTCACCACAAAAAAGTGGTTGTGTGTCAGCAGGCGGTGGCATTCCAGCGGGCGAGCACTGCTGGCAGATCCGTGAGGTTACGGATTTCAGCATCCGGCTGACGCTCCGCTTCCCAGACCTTGCCCGCCGGGTTGAACCAGATCGCGCGCATGCCCGCCTGCTGCGCCCCGGCAATGTCGTCGCCCGGATGATCGCCAATGTGCACGGCCGCTTCCGCACTCACACCACCACGCTGCAACGCCTCGTGAAACAGCCGCGCATCCGGCTTGGCAATACCGATGTCTTCGGCGCACAACGCAAACTTGAAGTAATCGGCGAGCCCGAGGCGGCGCACGTCAGCGTTGCCATTAGTGACCACGCCGAGGGCGTAGTGGTTGGCGAGGATTTCCAGGGTGGGTTCGACCTCGGGAAATACCGTGATCTGGTGCCGTGCCTGCAGGAACACTTCAAAACTTTTGTCGGCCAGATCCGAAGCTTCGCCGTGGGCGTACCCGGCGTCTTCCAGTGCGTGGAACAGCACCCGCCGGCGCAGCGCGCTGATGCGGTGCTTGAGGCCCGGTTCGCGGGTCAGCACCCGTTCGCGAATCGCCCACAGATGCTCCACCGGCACCGCGCCCAGGTTCGGTGCGTGTTCGCTCAGCCATTCGCGCAATACCGCTTCGGCGCTGACGATCACCGGCGCGGTGTCCCACAAAGTGTCGTCGAGGTCGAAGGTGATCAACTGGATGTTCATGAATCGTCGCCTTTGCTGCGTTTGGCCCGTGGGTGGGCGCTGTCGTAGACCGCCGCCAGGTGCTGGAAGTCCAGGTGGGTGTAGATCTGCGTGGTCTTGATGTCCGAGTGGCCGAGCAGTTCCTGCACCGCGCGCAAATCCTGCGAGGACTCCAGCAAGTGGCTGGCGAAAGAGTGCCGCAGCATGTGCGGGTGCAGGTTCTGCCCCAGTTCGCGTTCGCCGGCCAGTTTCACTCGTACCTGAATCGCCCGTGGACCGAGGCGCCGGCCTTGCTGGCTGACGAACACGGCGTCGTCGGCCGGGTTGGTCATGGCCCGCAGCGGCAGCCACTGCTCCAGTGCTTCGCGAGCCTTTTTGCCGACCGGCAGCAGGCGGGTCTTGCTGCCCTTGCCGAGCACCTGAACCATGCCGTCGGCCAGATCCAGCTGATCGAGGTTGAGCCCGGTCAGCTCGGACAGGCGAAGGCCCGAGGAATAGAAGAGTTCGAGAATCGCCTGATCGCGCCGCGCCAGAAAATCATCCTCGACGGCACCTTCCAGCAGTTGCAAAGCACGGTCGGTGTCGAGTGTTTTCGGCAGGCGCCGTTCGCCTTTCGGCGGCGCCAGGCCGGTCGCCGGGTCGTGGTCGCACAGACCTTCGCGATTGAGGTAGTGATAGAGGCCGCGCACTGCCGAGAGCAGACGGGCAAGGCTGCGCGAGGATTGTCCCTGAGCATGCAGCCGGGCAATCAGGCTGCGCAGACGCTGAATATCCAGCGCCGCCCAGCTGCCGATGTTCTGCTTGAGGCACCAGCCGAGGACTTTATCGAGGTCGCGGCGGTAGGCCGACAGGGTGTGCGGCGACACCTGTCGCTCACTGCGCAGGTGTTCGCAGTAAGCGTCCAGTTGTCGTTCCATGCTCAGCGTACCGAGCGCAGTGAGCTGTTGACCCGTGGCAGCACGCGGCCCATGACTTCGGCGATGTAGCTGAGAAACAGCGTGCCGACCGAGCTTTTGTAGTGCTGCGGATCACGGCTGGCGATCGCCAGAATGCCGTGGATGCCTTGATGGCTGACGGCAACCACGGCGGTGGAGCCGATCTGCTTGCGCTGTTCTTCGCCGAACAGGAAGTCCAGCTCATGCTCACGCAGGCTGCCGCTGACGCTTTTGCCTTCGGTGAGCAGGCCGCCGATGGCGGTTTGCGCGTCGGCGTGGGTCACCCAGCGGCCAACCGGTGCCGGATTGTCGCCGAGCAGGATCAGGCTGACAAAGGGCACCTGGAAATCCTGACGCAGACTGTCTTCGACACTGATCACCACGTCTTCGAGGCTGGCGGCGTCCATCAGCGACAGGATCAGGCGGCGGGTCTTGTCGAACAGTCGGTCGTTGTCGCGTGCGACGTCCATCAAATGCGAGAGGCGATGACGCATCTCGATGTTGCGGTCGCGCAAAATGCTCATCTGCCGTTCGACCAGCGATACGGTGTCACCGCGCTGGTGGGGAATGCGCAGGGCGGGCAGCAGTTCTTCGTGCTCGACGAAGAAGTCCGGATGAGCCTCCAGGTATGCGGCAACCGCTGCCGCCTCCAGGCTCTCGGACGCTGATTCGTCGGACTGTCGGGCGGGTACCTGAGGCTTATCGGTCATGGCTTCTGCTCACTCAAAGACGCACTTGTCCTTCGTATACACGCACTGCCGGGCCGGTCATCAGCACCGGATGGCCGGGGCCTGCCCATTCAATGGACAGACGCCCGCCGGGCAGGTCGATCAACAGCGGCGAATCCATCCACCCCTGGCTGATAGCCGCGACAGCCGCGGCGCAAGCGCCGGTGCCGCAGGCTTGGGTCTCCCCGGCGCCGCGTTCCCAGACGCGCAATTGCGCGCGGTGGCGGTCGATGACCTGGATGAAACCGACGTTGACCCGCGCCGGAAAGCGCGGATGGTGTTCGATTTTCGGTCCCAGTTCATGCACCGGTGCGGTATTGATGTCCTGCACGCGCAGCACCGCATGGGGGTTACCCATCGACACGGCGGCCAGTTCGACCGTGGTGCCGTCGACTTCCAGCTGATAGCTGGACGCCTGCGCCGGTGCGTCGAACGGAATGTCCGCCGGGACCAGGCGTGGTGCGCCCATGTTCACGCCGATCTGGCCGTCGTTACGCACGTCCAGCTCGATGATGCCGCCCTTGGTCTCGACGCGAATCTGCCGTTTGGCGGTCAGGCGTTTGTCGAGCACGAAGCGCGCGAAGCAGCGCGCACCGTTGCCGCACTGTTCCACTTCCGAGCCATCGGAGTTGAAGATCCGGTAACGGAAATCCACGTCCGGGTTGCTCGGCGCTTCGACAATCAGCAACTGGTCGAAACCGATACCGGTGTGCCGGTCGCCCCATTGCTTGGCGTGCTTGGGCTGAATATGCGCGTGCTGGCTGACCAGGTCGAGAACCATGAAGTCATTGCCCAGGCCGTGCATTTTGGTAAAACGCAGCAGCATGGGTTACTCCGGCAGCAGGCTTTCGCCGGCAAACAGCTCAGCCACGGTTTCGCGGCGGCGCACTTCAAAAACCTGATCACCGTCTACCAGCACTTCAGCGGCACGGCCGCGGGTGTTGTAGTTGGAACTCATCACGAAGCCATAGGCACCGGCCGAATGCACGGCCAGCAGGTCACCTTCTTCCAGCGCCAGCTCACGATCCTTGGCGAGGAAATCGCCGGTTTCGCAGATCGGGCCAACCACGTCGTACTGGCGCGCGGCGCTGTCACGCGGCTTGACGGCGGTGACGTCCATCCAGGCCTGATACAGCGCCGGGCGGATCAGATCGTTCATCGCCGCGTCGACGATGGCGAAATCCTTGTGTTCGGTGTGCTTGAGGTATTCGACCTGGGTCAGCAGCACGCCGGCGTTGGCGACGATAAAGCGGCCCGGCTCGAACACCAGTGCCAGGTCACGACCGTTCAGACGCTCACGCACAGCCTTGATGTAATCGCCGGCCAGTGGCGGCTCTTCATCGCGATAACGCACGCCCAGGCCACCGCCGAGATCGATGTGGCGCAGATGAATGCCGCAATCGCCGAGGCGGTCGACCAGGTCCAGCAGACGGTCGAGAGCGTCGAGGAACGGCGGCAAGGTGGTCAGTTGCGAGCCGATGTGGCAATCGACACCGATCACTTCCAGGTTCGGCAGATGTGCGGCACGCACGTACACGTCTTCGGCGTCGGCAATGGCGATGCCGAACTTGTTCTCTTTGAGACCGGTGGAAATGTACGGATGGGTGCCGGCATCGACGTCCGGGTTGACGCGCAACGAGATCGGCGCGCGAACGCCCAGCTCGGCGGCCACCACTTGCAGGCGCTCCAGTTCGTCGGTGGATTCGACGTTGAAGCAGTGCACGCCGACTTCCAGCGCGCGACGCATGTCGTCACGGGTCTTGCCGACACCGGAGAAGACGATCTTGTCGGCGCTGCCGCCAGCGGCCAGCACACGCTCCAGTTCGCCACGGGAAACGATGTCGAAACCGGCGCCGAGACGGGCCAGGACATTCAGCACGCCGAGGTTGGAGTTAGCCTTTACGGCGTAGCAGACCAGGTGCGGCATGCCCGCCAAGGCATCGGCGTAGGCCAGATACTGGGCTTCGATGTGCGCACGCGAGTAGACATAGGTGGGCGTGCCGAAGCGGTCGGCGATGGCGGACAGCGCCACACCTTCCGCGAACAGCTCCCCGCCACGGTAGTTAAAAGCGTCCATGGCGATCCCTTATTGGTAAACGTCGTGCTTGTGTGCTTTGGACGGCTGCTTTTGCGAAGACTGGGCTTGCTCGGCCGGGTCCTGATCGTCATCCGGCAGGTACAGCGGGCCTTTTTGACCACAGGCCGAAACGAGGCAGGCAACCGCGACGAGCGCAGCAAGGGAAGAGATCAGGCGCTTCATGGCGAAATCCTTGAAAATGCGTTAATTGCGCCGGAGTATACCGGCCACCCGGCAGCTTGCCTATGCGAGGGGGTTCCCGTCCGGCGGGGCTCTCTGGATACACCTGGAGCCTTGTGGGAGCGAGCCTGCTCGCGAAGAGGCCGGCACATCCGATATGTTTGCTGGCTGACACACCGCTTTCGTCGGATCGCCGCCCGGAGCCGGCTCGCTCCCATAGGCGCCAGTGCTGGATGGGAAACGGTGCTTGGTCGTTAATCTTTGCAATCGGCCGGCAGCGCCCGTATCTTGCGGCGCTTGAGCCTGACCCGACATTTTTTGAGGTTGCCACAATGAGTTTGTCCGAAGCGCGTTTCCACGATCTGGTCGATGCCACCCAGCAGGCGTTGGAAGAGTTGCTGGAGGATCATGCCGACGATATCGAGATCACGGCCGGCATGATGACCATCAAGTTCGACAACGGCAGCCAGCTGATCATCAGCCGCCAGGAGCCGCTGCGTCAGCTGTGGCTGGCGGCGCGTTCCGGTGGTTTCCATTTCGACTACGACGAAGAGTCGGGCAAATGGAGCTGCGAGAAGTCTGAAGAACTGCTCGGTGAAGTCCTGGCTCGTTGCGTTCAGGACCAGACCGGCCTTGAGCTGGATTTCGAAGAGATCTGATCGTGACCGAGGTTGCCCCGCGCCCACCCAAGCCGCTCTACAGCAACGTCAGCCCAGCGGTGCCGTCACCGTGCACTGGCGTTTGCCGGCTGGATGAGCAGAAGGTTTGCCTTGGCTGCTTCCGCCATGTCGAGGATATTCGCGAATGGCGCTCGGCCGATGATGAGCGGCGGCGGGTGATCGTCAGCCAAGCCCGACAACGCCGAATTCAGGCCTGACTCGATCCTGTAGCGAGGGGATTTATCCCCGATGGGTTGCGCAGCGGCCCCAGCCTTTTGAGACTGCTGCGCAGTCTATCGGGGATAAATCCCCTCACCACAAAGTTTCCTCAGGGCTGAGTGGGGCTGTCGGGTGGGTGGCTTGTATATTTTTTGAGCTGTGATAGTGTCCGAACACGCCTCAACCCATCGAGGCCTGGTGAAAACCCCGTCTTTTTTGGCGGGGTTTTGCTTTTTTTGTGTGCAGAAGAAAGGAGTCTGCCCGAATCATGACCGCACCTTCCATCACCCTTACCCGTCTGGACGTACAACGTCTGGAGCGCCTGATCGACAACCTGAACGAGAAAGACCAGGCTGCGCCGGGCGTGATCGCGCTGCAAACCGAACTGGACCGCGCCGATACACTGGTCGGCCACGATGAAGTGCCCGCTGATGTCGTGACGATGAATTCCCGCGTGCACTGCCGCGAAGAAGGCAGCGGCAAGGATTATCACCTGACGCTGGTCTACCCCAAGGATGCCAACGCCGACGAAGGCAAGATCTCGATCCTCGCGCCGGTCGGCAGCGCGCTGCTGGGCCTGAAGGTCGGTCAGCACATCGACTGGCCCGCGCCGGGTGGCAAGACCCTGAAACTGACCTTGCTGGAAGTCGAGTCACAACCAGCCAACGGCGGTGATTTCCGCGAGTGACCCCGCCTCAGATCTGTTCGAGCGCCTCGTTCAGGGCGCGCTCCAGGTCGGCCTTGTAGCGCAAATACAGATTGCTTGAACTCTGCCCGTCACCAAGCAGGCCCGAGAGGTCCAGGTCGGTGATGTAGCAGCGATAGCGCTCGGTCTCGCGGCGCTGTTCGACGATCTCCCGGGCGACCACGCGAAACAGCTGGTCGCCATGTTCGAGCTCGCTGAATTCTCGTTGATTGCAATACAGGGTGACCTGCACTTCGCCCGGTGCGGCTTTGCCAATGATTGCCTGCACATCGTAGAACGGTTTGTTCACCGGGGTTTGCGGCGCCGGCCGTGCTTCGACCCGGCGCGCGCGCCCCGGGCCTGAAGGCAATAACTGGTAATACAAGGTTTCGAGGCTGATCGCCGGGTTGCCGTCCATCGGCAACAGTGCTTCTCGCCGGTACTGAATCGATTGCAGGAAGCGTTGCAGCGGCACCAGCAGGCTCTGTTCGTCGTGGTACGGCAGATGCTGTTGCCACAGCGCGTTGAACTCATCCAGCACGTACAACTCGGCCTGTTGTTCGGTAATCCGGTAGAACACCTGAATCGCCTCCGGCTGACCCATGGGCAGAATCAGCGCGAGGTCATGATCCTCCAGAGCCATCGGATCCAGGTGCAGCGGGCTGTAGCGCGGCTGTTCTTCGCCCAGATAATCCAGCAGCGCCGGCAAGGTGGCGAGCGCGACATGATTGACCTGGCCCGGCACCAGTTCCAGCACGTGATAGTGCTGTTGCACCTGAATCAGGTAGCGATGATTGAGTTCGCTGAGCAGCAGGGTCTGCGCGGTGTCGATGACTTCTTCGACGCGCCGGGCAATGAACTGTGCGCGGTTGTGGCAGAAGCAGCGCACTTTCAATGACGGCTGCTGCGGGCCGCGCGGCAGGTTGTTGAGGTAGTCGCGCAGGCAATCGAGCAATGCGTGGGGACCGTCGAAGCGGTTGACCAGCACTTCATTCCAGCTGTTGAGCGTGACTTGATCGAGGGTCAATACAAGGTTTTCGCGCACCCCGGCGTAACTCAACGAATCGGTGCGCTCGGTGGTCATCAGGATATTCAGGTCGCGATGATGCTTGAGCGGGTCGACACCGACGTTGACCAGTATCAGCACCTCGCTCGGCATCGCGGCGCGCAGCAGCGGCTCTTCTGCAACGGTTGGCAGGGGCAGGGCGATGCACTGCTGCAGGCTGCCGAGCAAGTTGAACAACTCGAACTCGCTCATGTCGCTGGTGCCGGGATGAAGGGCCAGGCGCGTGCTGCTGTCGATCACGCCGTTGCGATGGCACCAGGTCAGCAGCTCGAGCAACTCGCGGCTGCGCTTGATCGGCGCAAAGTGCTCCCATTCCAAAGCGTTCAGACTGCCGTTGTACAAGCCCCACTGGGTTTGCCCGGGTTCTTTCTTGTTCGGCGACTGCACCAGGGTCAGGGTGTCTTCGGCCAGGTCCGGGGCGATGCCGGGATTGATGAATTCGACCTTGTCGGCCTTGCGCTCGAACGCCGCGTACAGGCGGCGCCCGAGCACGTTGAGATCGCGCTTGTTGATCAGGCTGACGGTCTGTTCGCTGCGGGCGAACTGGGTCAGGAAGCGGTAGCTGTAATTCAGCTCATTGACCAGGGCGCGGCGTTCAGCGCTGACCTGGCGGACTTTCCACTGGCTGCGGCTGTCGAGCAAGGCCAGTTGGCGCTGATCCCAATGCCATTCGTGCGCCAGGCGTTCCAGCAGCGAGCGCTGCCAGCTCTGGGTGCGGCTGCTGCCAGTGAGCTTGCGGTTGACCTTGAGGTACAACGCGCGTCGTACCAGCTCCAGCCGCTCCGGCTCGTTGCGGGCGGTCAGGTACTCTTCGATGCGTCGGTACACGACCATGTACGGATCCAGCTCATCCAGATCCAGTTGATTGGCAAACACGGCCTGCTTGTAACGCAGACTCAGGCACTGCACTTTTGGGTGTTCGCTGGCGTAGACCTCGGTCAGCAACAACTTGAGTACCGATTTGTAGGGCGACTCAATGCCCTTGAACAGTTGCCACAGGCCGGCGCCGATGAACTCGCCCGGCGGAATCCTCGCCAAATGTCCGAGATCCAGCGTCTCGTCGGCGCGAATGAAGCGCTTGGACAGCAGGGTGTGGGTGTACAGGTCGTACGCACTTTCTTCGTAGACCGGCACCAGCCACCAGATCGGCGTGCGTCCGCCCAGCCAGATCGCGGTGCGATAAAACTCGTCCAGCAGCAGATAGTGCTGAGTGCTGCCGCAATTTTCGGAGCTGAGTTGGCTGTCGCGTTCGCCTGTGACGAAACGCACCGGGTCGATCAGGAAGAAGTGCGCCTCGGCGCCCTGGGTCGCGGCCCAGGCTTCGAGCAGCTGGCATTTTTTGCGTAGCTCGGCGATCTCGCTTTCGCCCAGATCCGGCGCATGGCAGACCCACACGTCCATGTCGCTCTGATCGGCCTGGGCCAGGGTGCCGAGGCTGCCCATCAGGAACAGCCCGTGAAGTGGCCGTGGCGGGTTGCTGCCGTGGCGTGGTTTGTAGGAGAACGAGCGAGTCAGGCGTTGTGCTTCGGCGAGGGCGGTAGCGTCCGGTTCATAGTTGGACAGCCCGGCTGGCGTGCTGCCGGAAACATAGCCTGGCAGCAGCGGATGATTGACGTGGAAGAACAGCGGCAGCAGGGTCAGCACGCCTTGCTGGCGGGTCGACAGACCTTCGAGTGCCCGGCCAAGGCGACCTTCATTGAGCTTGAGAAAACGCGCGCGCAGCTGGCTGAGTACCTTGCGGTCGATGCCTTCGTCCAGATCGGGGCGGATTTCATGGGTGCGCGTCATGTCAGCTCAAACCGGCTCGTGGGCTCGGACGAAGAGGGTCTCGGAATGGGAGGCAGTTTAGCCTTTGCACGGCGGGACTTTTAAGCTGAATTTGTTTTTTGACGCCAGATTTTTAGCGCAAGGGCGGGGCAGGCCCGCGGAAATCCCGTGGCAGGAGTTCCCGTGGGCAAAAGAAGGGGGAATCAGGCGGTTTCCTGCTCTCTCAGAATGGTCAGCACGGTTTGCACATTTTGCGCGGCATCGCGACCCAGGCTGGTCAGATACCCGCCATCGGGCTGGTCGGTGAGTTCTTTTTCGAAGAGGCGTTTGGCGGCGGCAATGTGTTTCGGGGCAGCGGTCTGATGAATTTTCAAACCTTCCTGGGAACTGTCCAGGTTGAAGAGTGCGAGGACTTCCAGTTCGGCAACCAACTCAGGGGTAAGCGACATAAGGACTCCAGACTTTCTAGGAATTGGACGACAGCGTCCCTAAGGTGAACCCGCTTTTGCGGCGTGTCCAGTGCTCCGATCAGGGATTTTGTCTTGAGGCGGATTCCAGTGTAGTCGGGGTCGGAGAGATGGCTGGATGGATGGGTGACAAATTGTGTGGGAGCGAGCAGGCTCGCTCCCACGAGGGGAAGTGTTTTGCTTACTGCTTTTCCGGCGGCAACTCGGGCAGCGCACGCAGTGCGGTTTCATACCACTCGGTATCGAACGCACGGTCTTCGTCGAGCATCGCGTCAATCTCATAGGCCAGCACGTGCGCCATCAGGTTGAGTATCTCTTCGCGCTCGACACCCACCAGGGTCAGCTTGTTGAAGGTCGCCTTGGCGGCTGGCGGGTTGTCGCTTTCGATCTGGTTCTCGATGGCTTCGATCAACGTCGCCTCGGTGAACTCTTCTTCGTCGTTGTCGATGTCTGTCGGCTCGCTCATGGCAGGCTCCTCAAGGAAAGGCGCCAGTTTACCCGCATTCAGCGGCGTGATGCTGCTGGCAGGATCGTGACGGGCGATCTATAAACAGTGCCTGCCCACCCCGCACGGCCTGGAGGCTATGTGATGTTCAAGCTCTATGGATTCGCTGTCAGCAACTACTACAACATGGTCAAACTGGCGCTGCTGGAAAAAGGCCTGGCGTTCGAAGAAGTCACCTTCTACCCGACGCAGACCCCGGAGTCGCTGGCGATCAGCCCGCGCGGCAAAGTACCGGTACTCGGTGTCGATGCCGGATTTATTAACGAAACCGCGATCATCCTCGAATACCTTGAGCAGACCCAGAAAGGTACGCCGTTGCTGCCGAGCGATCCATTCGAGCGAGCGCAGGTGTTGGCGATTGCCAAGGAAATCGAGCTGTACATCGAGCTGCCGGGGCGCGCCTGTTATGGCGAGGCGTTCTTCGGCGCGACGGTGCCGGACGCGATCAAGGAGAAAACCAAAGCCGAGCTGTTGCTGGGTTTTGCGGCACTGGGCCGACACGGCAAGTTCGCGCCGTACGTGGCGGGCGACAGCCTGAGCATTGCGGATCTGTACTTTCTGTACAGCGTGCCGCTGGCCTGTGCGGTCGGGCAGAAGCTGTTCGGGATCGATTGGCTGGCGGAGATGCCGAAAGCCAAGGCGCTGCTGGAGCAGCTTGAGCAGAATCCGCATGTGCAGAAGATTGCTGCCGACAAAGAGGCGGCGATGCCGACGTTTTTGGCGATGATCGCTGCCAAGAAGTGAGTATTGCGGCGTTTGTAAATAGGTAATCGCTGGCAAGCCAGCTCCCACAGGTCTTTGGGTCGAACACAAAATTGTGTTCCAAAAAAGAACCCTGTGGGAGCGGGCTTGCCCGCGATGCTTTTAGCGGCTTGCGATCAACGCCTGACCGCGAACCACCGCTGCCTTGACCTGCGCAGGCGCTGTCCCGCCGATATGGTCACGGGCATTCACCGAGCCTTCCAGCGTCAGTACGGCAAACACGTCCTGCTCGATCTGGTCGCTGAACTGGCGCAATTCTTCCAGGCTCATCTCGGCCAGATCCTTGCCGGTATCCACGCCGTATTTCACCGCGTGACCGACGATTTCGTGGCAATCACGGAACGGCAGGCCACGGCGTACCAGGTAGTCCGCCAGGTCGGTGGCGGTGGAGAAACCGCGCAGGGCCGCTTCACGCATGATCGCGTGTTTCGGCTTGATCGCCGGGATCATGTCGGCAAAGGCGCGCAGCGAATCGCGCAGGGTGTCGGCGGCGTCGAACAGCGGTTCCTTGTCTTCCTGATTGTCCTTGTTGTAGGCCAATGGCTGGCCTTTCATCAGGGTCAGCAGGCCCATCAGCGCGCCGAATACCCGGCCGGTCTTGCCGCGTACCAGCTCCGGCACGTCCGGGTTTTTCTTTTGCGGCATGATCGAACTGCCGGTGCAGAAGCGGTCCGGCAGATCGATGAACTGAAATTGCGCGCTGGTCCACAGCACCAGCTCTTCGGAGAAGCGCGACAGGTGCATCATCGCGATGCTCGCGGCGGAGCAGAATTCGATGGCGAAGTCGCGATCGGAAACGTTGTCCAGCGAGTTGCCGCCCACGGCGTCGAAGCCCAGCAGTTGCGCGGTGTATTCGCGGTCGATCGGGTAGGTGGTGCCGGCCAGCGCAGCGCTGCCCAGCGGCATGCGGTTGGTGCGCTTGCGGCAGTCGACCAGACGCTCGTAGTCGCGGCTGAGCATTTCGAACCAGGCCAGCATGTGGTGGCCGAAGGTCACCGGTTGTGCGGTCTGCAGGTGAGTGAAGCCGGGCATGATGCTCGCCGCTTCACGGTCGGCCTGCTCCAGCAGGCCTTTTTGCAGGCGAGTGATTTCGGCCAGGATCAGGTCGATTTCGTCACGCAGCCACAGGCGGATGTCGGTGGCGACCTGGTCGTTACGGCTGCGCCCGGTGTGCAGTTTCTTGCCGGTGATGCCGATGCGGTCAGTCAGGCGCGCTTCGATGTTCATGTGCACGTCTTCGAGGTCGACGCGCCAGTCGAACTGGCCGGCCTCGATTTCGCCCTGGATGGTCTGCAGGCCATCGATGATGCTGTCGCGCTCGGCATCCGTCAGCACGCCGACCTTGGCCAGCATGGTGGCGTGGGCGATCGAGCCCATGATGTCGTGGCGATACAGGCGCTGGTCGAAAGTGACGGAGGCGGTGAAGCGGGCGACGAAGGCGTCGACGGGTTCACTGAAGCGGCCGCCCCAGGACTGATTGGTCTTGTCAGTGCTCATGAATTCGCTCGTATCGGCTTGGAGAAAGAAGGCGTGAAACGCTGGCGCGGATAATAACAGGGTTGCCAATCCTGTCGCTGACACTGGTCGATACGTTTTTTTCTCATCCGCTCGTTCATAGTCGGCGCTGTCTGCAGGGGATTTGCGCAAGGATATTTTTCGATTGAGCAATATCGGCCCGGCAAGCGTCTACAGTTGGACATAAGGGTCGGCGCGACTGCAGATCGCGCTAAGGTCTGGACGCCGACTATAAGAAGAGGGGGTGGGTGGATTTGTCCTTTGGCATACCCCGTGAAAAACGCAGAAAACAGCGGGCTTTGAGCAGTACGACCCGGACACTGGCAAATATTGCTGGCCGACGTACGGCACTTTTTGGCGCTCGGGCTAGTCTTAGCGTGGATCGCGGTGACGGACGTCACTTCACCTGTCTACGCTATCCTTGTGCGAGACTCACGCAGGAATCCAGCGCAATATGAATGTCCTGATCGTTGATGACGAACCACTGGCTCGCGAGCGCCTCAGCCGAATGGTGAGCGAGCTCGAGGGTTATACAGTTCTGGAGCCCAGCGCCACGAATGGCGAAGAGGCGTTGGCGCTGATCGACAGCCACAAGCCGGATATCGTGCTGCTCGATATCCGCATGCCGGGCCTCGATGGCCTGCAAGTGGCTGCCCGTCTGTGCGAGCGTGAAACGCCGCCGGCCGTGGTGTTTTGCACCAGCCCCGATGAATTTGCCGTGGAAGCCCTGCAGGCCAGCGCCGTGGGCTATGTGGTGAAACCCGTGCGAACCGAACATCTGCATGACGCCCTGAAGCGGGCTGAACGTCCCAACCGGGCGCAACTTTCGGCCCTGACTCGGCCTGCCGCCGAAAGCGGCAACGGCCCGCGCAGTCATATCAGCGCCCGAACCCGAAAAGGCATCGAACTGATCCCGCTGGATCAGGTGGTCTATTTCATTGCTGATCACAAGTACGTGACCCTGCGCCATGAAAGTGGCGAGGTGTTGCTGGACGAGCCGCTCAAGGCCCTCGAAGACGAATTCGGCGAGCGTTTCGTGCGCATCCACCGTAACGCGCTGGTGGCCCGCGACCGTATCGAGCGTCTGCAACGCACGCCGCTTGGGCATTTCCAGCTGTTCCTCAAAGGCCTCAATGGTGATGCGCTGATCGTCAGCCGGCGGCATGTGGCCGGTGTGCGCAAGATGATGCAGGGCCTCTGACCCGGCCTTCGCGCGCGGTTGCACGTTCTTCTGCCGGGCATTGCAGGCCAGGGAGGCCACGCCGTTTCTGATTCAAGTCAAAGTGGATTTGGCTGAGCTGTTATTATCCGTCGTATCTATTCAGTACGGATTGATCCATGTCCTCTCGCGAAATCCGCATCGCCACCCGTAAAAGTGCGCTGGCCCTCTGGCAGGCCGAATACGTCAAAGCCCGTCTTGAGGAGGCCCATCCGGGTCTGCTGGTGACGCTGGTGCCCATGGTCAGTCGCGGCGACAAGCTGCTCGACTCACCGCTGTCGAAAATCGGCGGCAAGGGTCTGTTCGTCAAGGAACTGGAAACCGCGCTGCTGGAAAACGAAGCCGACATCGCCGTGCATTCGATGAAAGACGTGCCGATGGACTTCCCCGAAGGCCTGGGACTGTTCTGCATCTGCGAACGTGAAGATCCGCGTGATGCTTTCGTTTCCAATACCTATCAAAGCCTGGATGCGCTGCCTGCCGGCGCCATCGTCGGCACCTCCAGCCTGCGTCGTCAGGCGCAACTGTTGACCCGTCGCCCGGATCTGGAAATCCGCTTCCTGCGCGGCAACGTCAACACCCGTCTGGCCAAGCTCGATGCCGGCGAGTACGACGCGATCATTCTCGCGGCAGCCGGCCTGATTCGTCTCGGTTTCGAAGACCGCATCACCTCGGCGATCAGTATCGACGACAGTCTGCCGGCCGGTGGCCAGGGCGCGGTCGGCATCGAATGTCGTAGCGCCGATACGCAAATCCACGCCTTGCTCGCACCGCTGCACCATGCCGACACCGCTTCGCGCGTGACCGCTGAACGTGCTCTGAACAAACATCTGAATGGCGGCTGCCAAGTGCCGATCGCCTGCTACGCCGTGCTTGAAGGTGAGCAATTGTGGCTGCGTGGTCTGGTGGGCGAGCCGAGCGGCGGCAAGCTGCTCAGCGCCGAGGCCCGTGCGTCGCGCGCCGATGCCGAAGCACTGGGTGTGAAGGTCGCTGAAGACCTGCTCAGTCAGGGGGCCGACGACATTCTCAAAGCGGTGTATGGCGAGGCAGGTCACGAGTGACTGCCTGGCGCCTGCTGCTGACGCGTCCTGCGGATGACTGTGCGGTGCTGGCCGGGGTGTTGGCCGCAGAAGGTTTTTTCAGCAGTTGTCTGCCGCTTCTGGACATCGTGCCGCTGCCGGTTTCTGACAAGATACGTCGAGCACTGGCGCAACTGTCGGGCTGCAGCGCGATCATCGTGGTCAGCAAACCGGCGGCGCGGATTGCGCTTGATCTGCTGGACGCTCATGGGCCTGGGTCGTTGTCGATGCCGTGGTTCAGCGTCGGCGCGGCGACCGCGCAGATTCTTCGCGATCACGGTCTCGACGTACACTTTCCCGCCGACGGCGATGACAGCGAAGCCCTGCTGCAATTGCCGCGTCTGCGCGAAGCGGTCAGCGGGGCCGACGCGCAGGTGCTGATCCTGCGCGGGGAGGGCGGTCGCGAGCTGCTCGCCGAGCGCCTGCGTGCGCTAGGTGCTAGTGTCGAGTATCTGGAGTTATACAGGCGTGACCTGCCAGCCTATGCCCCGGATGAACTGCCCCGACGGATCGAAGCGGAACGCTTGAACGGGCTGGTGGTCAGCAGTGGACAGGGTTTCGAGCACCTGTGCCAACTGGCCGGCGCTGCCTGGCCGGCGATTGCGCAGTTGCCGTTGTTTGTGCCAAGCCCAAGGGTCGCCGAGCTGGCACGTGCCGCCGGGGCCCAAACAGTTGTGGATTGCCGTGGCGCGAGTGCTGCGGCTTTGCTGACGGCGTTACGGGAGCATCCCGTGCCCGTTCTCTAATGCAAAGGATGGATACGTGAGCGAAACAGCCTTGCCTAAAGATGATGTCCAGCCTGTGATCGATGCCCAGGTTGAAACGCCACCGCCGGCCCAAGCGCCGCGCCGAGGCAACGGCCTGGCCATTGTCGCCCTGTTGCTCGGCGCTGCCGGCGTGGCGATTGGTGGCTGGGGTGTCTGGCAGGTGCGTCACCTGCAGACCAACACTGCGCAGCAGTCTGGCCAGGTGCAAGCGTTGAACGATCAGGCGCAGAGCCTCAAACTCAACGAACAGCGCCTGACCGAGCGCCTCGCGCAACTGCCCGGTGCCGATGAACTCGCCGAGCGCCAGCGTCTGGTGACGCAACTGCAGGGTGATCAGCAGCGCCTCAACCAGCGTCTGGAAACCGTCCTCGGTGCCAGCCGCAAGGACTGGCGTCTGGCCGAGGCCGAGCATCTGCTGCGACTGGCCAGCCTGCGCCTTTCGGCCTTGCAGGACATCAGCAGCGCTCAGGCGCTGGTGCAGGGCGCTGACGAAATTCTCCGTGAGCAGAACGATCCGGGATCGTTCGCCGCCCGCGAGCAAGTGGCGAAAACCCTCGTCGCGCTGCGCAGCACCGAACAGCCGGATCGCACCGGCCTGTTCCTGCGCATTGGTGCCTTGCGTGACCAGGTCATCGAACTGACCGAACTGGCCCCGGAGTACAAGGATCGTGGCGAGTCACTGCTGGGCCTGACCGCTGACGGCGATGGCGCCAGCCGCTGGGCGCAGTGGTGGGATCAGGTGTCGCGCTACATCCGCATCGATTTCAATGCCGACAAGAACGTGAAGCCACTGCTGGCCGGGCAAAGCCTGAGCCAGGTGCGTCTGGCCCTGAGCCTGGCGCTGGAGCAGGCGCAATGGGCGGCGCTCAATGGCCAGGCGCCCGTCTACACCCAGGCGCTGACCGAAGCGCGGGACGTGCTCAAGGGCAATTTCAACCCGGACAATCCGCAGAGCAAAACCATGCTCGAACAGGTTGCCGAGCTGAGCCAGCAACCGGTCACCGTCAAGACGCCGGATCTGACCGGCACGTTGAGCGCGGTGCAGGCTTATCTGGAGCGGCGTAACGTCAACGCTGAAGAATCGGTCAAACCGTTCGCCAAACCTGCCGCCAACACCGCGCAGGAGACCACGCCATGAAACGCCTGTATGTGATCGTGTTTCTGGTGATCGCCGCGACGGCGGCGCTGGGCCTGGCGATTGCCGAGCACTCCGGGTACGTGCTGATCGCCTACAAGAGCTTCCGTTATGAATCCAGTCTGTGGGCGACGCTGGCACTGATTGCGGTGTTGTGGCTGCTGATCTGGGGCATCAAGGCCCTGGTCGAGCTGGTCATGGCCTCCAGTGGTGTGGTCAACCCGTGGTCGCGACGTAATCGCAGCCGGCGAGTGCAGGTGGCCATCGAACACGGTCAGCTGGATCTGGCCGAAGGTCGCTGGGCCAGCGCGCAACGTCACCTGTCTCGCGCCGCCGAGGCCGAGCGCCAGCCGCTGTTGTATTACCTCGGCGCGGCACGCGCGGCCAACGAGCAAGGCAAGTACAAGGAGTGCGATCAGTTGCTTGAGCGTGCGCTGGAGCGCCAGCCGCAGGCCGAACTGGCGATTGCCTTGAGTCATGCGCAATTGCAGACCGATCGCGGTGATACCGACGGCGCCCTGGTGACCCTGCAAGCGATGCACGAGCGGCATCCGCATAACGTGCAGACCTTGCGGCAGTTGCAGCGTCTGCATCAGCAGCGCGGCGACTGGTCGGCGGTGGTTCGCCTGTTGCCGGAACTGCGCAAGGACAAGGCTCTGCCGCCAGCCGAACTGGCTGAACTGGAACGGCGAGCCTGGGGTAACAACCTGTCGCTGGCGGCGCATCGTGACGAGGACGGCAAGGTTGGTCTGCAGTCACTCACCCGTGCCTGGGAGCAATTGACGTCCGCGCAGCGTCAGGAACCGGCGCTGGTGCTGGCATACGCCGAGCAACTGCGTCAGCTGGGCGCACAGGTTGAAGCGGAAGAAGTCCTGCGCAGCGCCCTCAAGCGCAAGTACGACAGCCATCTTGCTCGGCTGTATGGCCTGGTCCGCGGCAGTGATCCGGCGCGTCAGTTGCAGACCGCCGAAGGCTGGCTCAAAGAGCATCCGGCGGATCCGAGCCTGTTGCTGACCCTCGGTCGTCTCTGTCTGCAAACCAGCTTGTGGGGCAAGGCACGGGATTACCTGGAAAGCAGTCTGCGGCTGCAGCGCAATCCGGAAGCCTGTGCAGAGCTGGCGCGTCTGCTTGCGCAACTGGGTGACACCGAGCGCAGTAACCAGTTGTTCCAGGAAGGTCTCGGATTGCTGGACGAGCGCCTGCTGGCTGCGCCGTTGCCAGTGCCGGTTCACGCCTGATTTCGCGAGGGAGCATGCTCCCTCGTGAACGTTCAGTGAGCGAATAATTACCACCGGCGGGCGTCTTGGGCGAAGTCCTACAGGGGACTACGCCTATTCCTCTCGCGTCTGTCGGGTTTTCCCTACACTTCTGGTGAACTGTCGCCAGAGCTCCGCCTTGAAAGGCTGACAAGCTTTCCTCTACCGTAACTGCCTGTCTCTATTGCTACGGAAAAGCCATGTCGTTGGCCTGTTCACGCTCCTTGTTATTCACGGCTTTCACTGCAGGGGCTATGGCCCTGGGAGCTTCCTATTATCTCGAGTATGCGGTCGGGCTGACGCCCTGCAGCCTGTGCCTGGCGCAACGGTTCTTCATGGCGTTGCTGACGTTCTGTTGCGGGGTGGCGGCGGTCCATGGCCCACGGCGTGTCGGCCTGTCGCTGTACTGGGGCGCCGCGCTTGGCCTGAGCCTGGGCGGGACGACGGCGGCCTGGCGACAGGTGTTGCTGCAGAGTGACCCGCTGATGCAGATGACCCGCTGCGCGCCTGATTCCGAAGCGTTGTTCAGCAACCTGCCATGGTTGTGTGCCACGGTGCGGATGCTCAGAGGCGGTGGAGATTGCGCAGAAATTTCCTGGACACTGTTCGATTTGAGTATCCCCGAGTGGAGCCTGCTGTTCTTTGTGGCAATGTTCATCCTGTCTGTGTACCAATTGCTGCGGCTGGTCTGGAGCGCTCTGCAGCGCTCCCCCAGCGGCGAAGCGTCGCACCGCACGCTGGTCAGGGATTAAACACTTGTATGAACTTTATCTCCTGCGTACCTTGAAGCCACAGGCGTGCGGGCATAATCTGGCCCGCACGTGTCATTGGATTTATGTTGCTCGATGACGCTCTGCCCGGTTCGCCTCCAAGTGATAACAGCCAGAAGAGGGGCGCGGGTGTAGAGCAGCATGACCCACAAGGGAAGAGAGATCGCCATGCTCGAAAGTTGTCAGAATGCTCAGGAACGCTGGGGTGGAGTTCATCTGCTGATCGACCGCTGGTTGCAAGAGCGTGAAGATCTGATCGGTGCCTACGACAAGTTGGGCGACAAGCCACAGGCTCTGTCCGAGAACCGTAAACCCTTGCTGGAATTCTGCGGTGTGCTGGTCGATTACGTCTCGGCCGGGCACTTCGAAATCTACGAACAGCTGACCGGTGAAGCCAAGGCCTTCAACGACAAGCGCGGCCTCGAACTTGCCGAAACCCTTTACCCGCGTATCGACGTCATCACCGAAAAACTCCTCGCGTTCAACGACCTTTGCGATGCAGGCAAATGTGTCGCCGAGAAGTTCAAGGAACTGGGTGGCCTGCTGCACGAGCGCTTCGAGTTGGAAGACTGTCTGATTGAAGTGCTGCACACGGCACACAAGCAGGAAGATCCGGTTCAGGCCTGACAGGTTTCTCGCAGACATGAAAAAAACGCGGTGCGCCGAAAGCGCATCGCGTTTTTTTATGCCCGTGAATCGGCGTGAATCAGCTCGTTGCGCCGCGCAACTCGACTTCAAACACCAGTGGTGTAAATGGCGCGATCAGATCACCCGCACCATCGGCCCCGTAGGCCTGATCCGATGGAATCACCAATCGCCACTTGGCACCTACCGGCATGTTCTGCAGTGCGGTACGCCAGCCGGCAATCACACTGTCGAGGCTGAACCATTGCGGCTGAGTGTTCTGGTCGAACACCGTGCCATCCGGCAATCGACCGACGTACAGCACCTGCACTTTCCCATCCGGGCCGGCCTTGGCACCGCTGCCCGGGGTCAGCTCGGTCAACAGGATGCCGTCGGCCAGTTCCTTCACGCCTGGCTTGGCTTTTTCGGCGGTGAGAAAACGTTGTTCGTTTTCCATCGCGGCATCGCTTGAAGGCAGCGTGGAGTGTTCGGCGTTTTGCGATTCGTGATCGGCGAGGATCTGCTCGATCCGTGCTTCGCTCAGTGCCAATGGCTTGCCTTGATAGGCCTGCTGCAATCCGTCGACCAACGCCTGAATCTGCAATTGCGGGACCTCTTGGCGCAAGCGTTCACCGAGGCTGGCGCCGAGGCTGTAGGCCAGATCGTGAGCATCGTTCGCGGTGGTTTTTTCGTCGGCGTGGGCGGCGGAAAAAATCATCCAGAGGGATAAAACAAGGTAGCGCGACATGGGCACACTCCGTCCTGAGATGCGGGCGATTATGCCAGCGCGAACGTCTGCAACGGTGAACTGCTTTTGTCTTTGTGCAGAACATTTTCGCTTCGTTGCAACGCAACGGTTTCGTTACTGTCAAGATGACCTAGCGGCGGTAACTGCAGAGGTCTAGTATGAGCCGCACTCACGTCAGCCAGGAGGTAAACCATGTCGGCCACCAAGAAGCCTGTAAACACTCCGTTGCACTTACTCCAACAACTCTCGGGCAGCCTGCTCGAGCATTTGGAAAACGCTTGCTCCCAAGCCTTGGCTGATGCTGAAAAACTGCTCGCCAAACTGGAAAAGCAACGCGGCAAGGCGCAAGAAAAACTGCACAAATCCCGCACCAAATTGCAGGACGCAGCCGCTGCCGGTAAAGCCAAGGCGCAGAACAAGGCCAAGGCTGCCGTCAAAGAACTCGAAGACCTGCTCGATGCGCTGAAGGATCGTCAGTCCGACACTCGTGGCTACATTCTGCAACTCAAGCGCGACGCCCAGGAAAGCCTGAAACTGGCTCAGGGTGTCGGTCGTGTCCAAGAGGCCGCCGGCAAGGCGCTGACCTCTCGCGCAGCAAAACCTGCAGCAGTGCCTGCGAAGAAAGCGGCCGCGAAACCTGCGGCGGCAAAAGCGCCGGCGAAAACTGCTGCAGCCAAGCCAGCGGCAAAACCAGCGGCCAAGGCACCGGCTAAAACCGCCGCCAAACCTGCTGCCAAAACCGCAGTGAAAAAACCGGCTGCGGCGAGCGCTGCGAAACCGGCTGCTCGTACTGCCGCTGCCAAACCTGCAGCGACAAAACCGGCTGCCAAGCCAGCGGCAAAACCTGCTGCGCGCAAAGCCGCTCCGGTAAAAACCGCTGCTGCTAAACCAGCTGCCAAAGTCGCGGTAAAACCGGCTGCCAAACCTGCCGCGAAAACCGCTGCGGCAAAACCGGCAGCCAAGACTGCGGCCAAACCGGTCGCGGCAAAACCTGCTGCCAAGGTTGCTGCCAAACCAGCGGCCAAGCCTGCCGCTAAAACCGCTGCCAAACCTGCAGCAGCAAAACCTGCGACCGCTGCAGCCAAGCCTGTTGCCAAACCGGTAGCCGCCAAGCCGGCCGCTAAACCAGCCGCCAAACCTGCCGCCAAACCTGCCGCGAAAAAACCGGCCGCTGCCAAACCTGCTGCCGCCAAACCGGCGACAGCACCGGCTGCCAAGCCAACCGCTCCGGCGCCGGCCGCCGCGCCTGCTCCAGCCGCTTCCACCTCGACCACCACGACTGCGCCAATGCCAGCCGCTGCGTCGAGCGCCAGCAGCAACCCGACCAGCGCTTCCTAAGTGCCGGTTGCCGCGACGCGCAGCACNGCAGCGCGTCGCGGTTCGGGCTGGCGGCCGATCCCGTCAGACTCTCAAGCCACTCCCCCGACGCTGATGCGTCATCGCGCGGCCAATCCTGCGCAACCTGTTCCAGTTGCCACAGCAGATGCCGTTCGGCTTCCAGCTCCAGCGCCTTCATTTGTGCTCGCAGCCCCTTGAGTACCGGATCTTCCTCGGCCAGGGTTTTCCATTGAGTGCGCAACGCACGCAGTGGCTGCACCACCTCCGCATCCCAAGACCCCACCAGCGTTTTCAACTGCTCCAGGCGTTGTTCGTCGCAGGCCACGCCACGTTGTTCCAACCACAGACCGCACAGCAGCAGGCAGACATTGGCCCCCGCCCTTTGCAGTTGCAGGCAGGCAGGTTCCACGCCTGGTCGGGCGTAGGTGGCAAGGGAAAAGCTCCACAGGTCAGAGGACATCGTGCTACTCGCGCCAGTTGTGAGCGAAGCTGGTAGACTCCGCCGCCATTATGATCCGACTTCAGAACCTGACTTTACAGCGTGGCCCGCAACGTCTGCTAGAAGACGCCGAGCTGACCCTGCACGCCGGCCACAAAGCCGGCCTCATCGGTGCCAACGGCGCCGGCAAATCCAGCCTGTTCGCCTTGCTGCGCGGCGAGTTGCATCCGGACTCGGGCGATTGCCTGCTGCCGGCCGACTGGCGGATCGCGCACATGCGCCAGGAGGTCGACACGCTCGAACGCCTGGCGGTCGACTATGTGCTCGATGGCGACCTGCGTCTACGCGAAGTGCAACGTGACCTCGCCGCCGCCGAAGCGGCCCACGATGGCACGGCTCTGGCCCGTCTGCACGCCGAACTCGACAGCGCCGACGGCTATACCGCCGATGCGCGGGCGCGCAAGTTGCTCGCCGGTCTGGGTTTCACCAACGAGCAGATGGATCGTCAAGTAGGCGATTTCTCCGGTGGCTGGCGGATGCGTCTGAACCTGGCGCAGGCCTTGATGTGTCCGTCGGACTTGTTGTTGCTCGACGAACCGACCAACCACTTGGATCTCGACGCGATCATCTGGCTCGAAGAGTGGCTGAAAAGTTACCCGGGGACCTTGCTGCTGATTTCCCACGACCGCGACTTCCTCGATGAAGTGGTCGATCACGTGGCCCATGTCGATCAGCGCAAACTGACCCTGTACCGGGGCGGCTATACCGCGTTCGAGCGTGCCCGTGCCGAGCGTCTGGCCCAGCAGCAACAGGCCTACGAGAAGCAGCAGGCGCAACGTGCGCACATGGAAAGCTACATCGCCCGCTTCAAGGCCCAGGCCACCAAGGCCCGTCAGGCGCAGAGCCGGATCAAGGCCCTGGAACGCATGGAAGAGCTGTCGGCGGCCCACGTCGATTCGCCGTTCGACTTCGTCTTTCGTGAATCGACCAAGATCTCCAGCCCGCTGATCGACCTGTCCGATGCGCGTCTGGGTTACGGCGAAAAAACCATCCTGGAGAAGGTCAAGCTGCAATTGATCCCGGGGGCGCGGATCGGTCTGCTCGGGCCGAACGGTGCCGGCAAGTCGACCCTGATCAAGAACCTCGCCGGCGAGCTCGAACCGCTGGCCGGGCGTCTGACACGCGGCGAGAACACCGTGGTCGGCTACTTCGCCCAGCATCAACTCGACTCGCTGGATGCCAAGGCCAGCCCGTTGCTGCACCTGCAGCGTCTGGCGCCGACCGAACGCGAGCAGACCCTGCGCGACTTCCTTGGCGGTTTCGACTTCCGTGGCGCGCGTATCGACGAGCCGGTACTGAATTTCTCCGGTGGCGAAAAAGCGCGTCTGGCCCTGGCGTTGATCGCCTGGGAGCGGCCGAACCTGTTGCTGCTCGACGAACCGACCAACCACCTCGACCTGGAAATGCGCCTGGCGCTGACCATGGCGCTGCAGGAATTCAGCGGCGCGGTATTGGTGGTGTCTCACGATCGGCACTTGCTCAAGAGCACCACTGACAACTTCTACCTGGTCGCTGACGGCAAGGTCGAAGAGTTCGATGGCGACCTTGAAGATTACGCGCGCTGGCTGGTGGAATACCGCCAGCGCAACGCGCCGGTCAGCAACACGCCGGTTAACCCGGACAAAACCGACAAGAAGGCCCAGCGCCAGGCCGCCGCTGCATTGCGTCAGCAACTGGCGCCGCACAAGCGCGAAGCCGACAAGCTCGAAGCCGAGCTCGGCAAACTTCACGAAAAACTCGCCAAGGTGGATGCCAGCCTCGGCGACAGCGATATCTACGAGCCGGCGCGCAAGAACGAGTTGCGTGATCTGCTGGCCGAGCAGGCCAGGCTGAAAGTGCGCGAAGCCGAGCTGGAAGAAGCGTGGATGGAGGCGCTCGAGACGCTGGAAAGCATGCAGGCGGAGCTGGAGGCGCTGTCCTGATGGACGCGTTCAAGTGGCCATTGCCGGCGGTGTGGGTCGAGCCGATCTGGCTCGGCGTGCAGATTCTGCTGATCCTGCTGGCTGGCTATCTGGCCCAGCGCTTCGTTGCCAAAGGCCTGACCCGTCTGGGTGAGCGCTACCCGTTTCCGCCGCAGTTGCTGATGCCGCTGCGTGGCGGTCTGCGCTGGCTGATCATGGGCAGTGCGCTGATCTTTGTGCTGGAGCGCCTCGGGGTGTCGGCCACGGTGTTGTGGACGGCGCTGTCGGGTTTCGTCGCGGTGGCGGCGGTGGCGTTCTTCGCGATGTGGAGTGTGCTGTCGAACCTGCTCTGCGCGATCCTGATCTTCACCGTCGGCCCGTTCCGCCTCGGCGATGTGGTGGAGCTGGTCGACACCACTGACAAACCCGGGGTCAAAGGCCGGGTGGTGGCGATCAATCTGCTTTACACCACGTTGATCGAGGCAGAGGAACTGGGCACTGGCAGCGCCATGGTACAAGTGCCGAACAGCCTGTTCTTCCAGCGCTCGGTGCGGCGTTGGCGCGGCAGCGATGTGTTTCCGTCCAGGATTCGAGAAGTAGTTTTCCAGACAAGATCAAAAGATCGCATTTCAATGTAGGCGCTGCCGCAGGCTGCGATCTTTTGCTTTTAGGCCCAAACCGCATTAGCTTTGACGTCTGTCACGATTCAGAGTCGAGGTGTGCGATGGAGCTTCAAACATGGCTGGCATTTTTCGCCGCCTGCTGGGTGATCAGTCTGTCCCCGGGTGCTGGCGCCATTGCGTCGATGTCCAGCGGCCTGCAATACGGTTTCTGGCGCGGTTACTGGAACGCATTGGGCCTGCAAGTCGGCCTGGCGGTACAGATTGCGATTGTCGGTGCTGGGGTCGGCGCGATCCTCACTGCTTCGGCCACCGCGTTCTATGCGATCAAATGGTTCGGTGTGGCCTATCTGGTCTATCTGGCGGTCAAGCAATGGCGTGCGCTGCCCATGGACATGAGCGATGACGCGGCAGTCCGGCCGATCGGCAAACCGCTGGCGCTGGTGTTTCGCGGCTTCCTGGTCAACATCAGTAACCCCAAGGCGCTGGTGTTCATGCTGGCGGTGCTGCCGCAGTTCATCAATCCCCACGCACCGCTGCTGATGCAGTACCTGGTGATCGGTGTGACCATGATCTGCGTGGATCTGGTTGTCATGGCTGGCTACACGGGTTTGGCGTCCAAGGTGCTACGCCTGTTGCGCACGCCGAAGCAGCAGAAACGCATGAACCGCACGTTTGCCGGGCTGTTCATTGGCGCGGCGGCGTTTATGGCGACATTGCGTAAAGCGGCGGTCTAAAAGCCCCGGCCAGAAAAAAGGCGACCTATCGAGGTCGCCTTTTTCGTTTCTGACGATACATCTGGGTTACATCCAACTGTGGTGAGGGCGCTTTGTGGTGAGGGGATTTATCCCCGATGGGCTGCGTAGCAGCCCCTTCTTTCAAGATCAAGAGGGGCTCGCTTCGCGAGCCATCGGGGATGAATCCCCTCACTACAGAGTTGTTCACTCAGCTGGTCAGTGCAAAATCACCGGCGCGGTATCACGCGGCAGGTTGTTGCGCTGCTGCGCCTCACGCGGCTGCTCGTAACCGCCGCCACCGAGCTGCATGCTCAGTTGCCCGGCGACGTCCTCACCCAGGGCTTTCGACACGTCACGCACCACCCGCGGGCGGTTCAGCGAGATCTTGATGTCGCGGCCGTTCACCAGTTTGGTGTCCTGCGCTTCGCCCATCGCCGTGAAGGCCGAGGTGATCTCGTAGGTCTTGGTGTTGATCAGGCTGAAATCCGCCACCAGCGTCAGACCCAGCACCGCCGAATAGCTGTCGGTGTGCGCCAGCTCGTTCATGTCCTGGGTGAAGTCGATGTCGGATACGGTGCCGAACAGCACGTAGTCGGCGCCTTTGAAGCTGCCGGCCTTGATGCGCTTGATCACGTCGTAGACGTCACCCTTGGACGATGCGGTGTACGGCGTGCCCTGCACCAGCTGGAACATCCCGGTGCGCAGGATCTCGCCCTTGATGTCGCCGGTGAATTTACGCAGTTCACCCTGTTCGATGTAGCTGGTGGTCGCTTCCAGCTCGTTGTAGTTCGACGAACCACTGGAGCTGTAGTAACCCTCGCGGTAATTGCTCTGCGCCGAAACGATGTGGATGTACTGCTCCACACGTTCCTGATACGCCAGATCCGTTACCGCGACTTTCGGGGCCGCTTGCACGCTGAACGCGCAAGCCAGGGCCATCATGCCAATCCATGCGCGCATCAATTAACGCTCCGTGGTTTTGCGGATCTCTTTTTCGTCCATCCACTCGGCCAGACCGCTTTCGACGTCGATCAGTTGCAGGCTGAATTTGTAGAAGACGTCCTTGTAGTCGCTGCTGCGCTTGACGATCGAGCTGATCGAACCTTCCAGACGGTATTTGGCGGCGATCATGTTGCCGGTCTTGGCCACGGTACTCTTCTTGTACAGGCCGCTCTGGTTTTGCAGCTTGAGCTGATCGACCTGGCTCTGCATCGCGGTGTTGTCGCTGGCGAAGCGGGCGGTGCCGGATTTCATCAACTGAGTCTTGATGCTGGTGGTGATTTCGCGGGTATCGATGTACTCGCTGGTCTTGTTCTTCACGTCGTAGACCTGCACCACCGGGCGGCCCTGCAGAATGCCGGACTGGGCCAGCGAGCGGGTCATCGATTCGGCGATCATCTGCAGGTCGGTCGAACCGAATTCGTTGGTCACGGTTTCAACCGCTTTGGTGTCGCCGTAGCTGATGTTCTTGCTACCCAGGGTCGGCGAGGTGTTGGCGCAACCGGAGGCCAGCAGGGCGAGGACAGCGATCAGGGAAAAGCGTGCAAACATGGGAATGCTCTCTAATACAGGAATAGGTTGGCGGGCTTAAGGCGTCTTGAGTTCGAGACGGAAGTCCACGGCTTTCGGGGTCGGGGCGATGCCTTGGATGAAGCTGGTCTGAGCGCCGTACATCATCTGGCTTTTCCAGACTTCTTCCTCGGCGACCGGAAAGCCTTCCGCACCGAGCCAAGCGAAGCGGTAGTAGAACGTCTTGTTGCTGTTGAGGGTGTTGGTCAACTGCACATTGACGGTCATGAAGCCGTTCTCACGGGCGACGCGCATGGCGCCGACCGCGATGTGTTTCTGCGGGCCCATGGCCACGACCTTGCTCGCGGCGCTGCCCGGCTCCGGCGGTGGCGGGGTGGCGCAGCCGCTGGCCAGGACGGCGAGGGCGGCAACGGCGAAGAGTTTGAAGCGCATGCAAAGACTCCGTTCTTAAGGTTGTTTGAGGCTGGCGACGTTGGTCGCGCCGACGCTCGGGATGACATGGGCGGCGACGCCGCCGGCAAATACCTGATTGCCCACCGCTCGCAGGCTGATCACTTGATAACGCTGATCGACGGTGACCTTGACCAGCGAACCGCCGACGGCGCTCGGCAGGCTGACTTGATGCTCGCCTTTCTTCAAGCGCAGACGCACCACTTGGGTATTGTCCGGCAGGGTGCGCCACGTACGGGTATCGGCACCTTCCAGCACGGCTGAAGAGATACCCACGGCCAGACCGGCCAGCGGATTGGTTTCGTTGATCTTCTTCTGCGCCACGCCTTTGGTGATTGCGCGCACGGTGGTGCGCACAATGATCCCCGGCATGTCATCGCGCAGGGCGCGGCGGGACATGGCGGTGGTGCTGTTGAGGGCCGTCAGGTTGACTTGCTGGCCATCGACACCGATCTGCGCGAAGGGTGCGGTGGAGGTGTCAGGCTTGATGATCGGGAACGACAGTGGAGTGATCACCACATTGTTGGAGATCGGCAATGGCAGCGGCACGCGGATCGAATCGCGCGAAGGTGCCAGACCGCTTTGCACCACGATCAGGATGTCGCTGTCGTCGGACTTGCTCGGCTTGTCGAGGTTGACCAGCGCCTGTTCCAGCAGTGGGGTGTTCGGGCGCAGTTCGGCCGCCTTGCGGTAGCCCGGTGCAGCCAGGTCTTTCTCGCCCAGGGCTTCGTAGACGAAACCGGCCAGGTAATGGCTGAACGCACTCTGATAGCTGTTTTTCAGGCTGACCACTTCCGGCGCGTCGAGGCTGGCGACCGGGTAGCCTTGCAGATCCTTGTACTGAGTCTTGATCCCTTCCTTTTCGGCCTCTTCCTCACTCTTGAGGTATTCCTTGTCGCGCAGGTCGGCGATCACCGCTTCACGTTCGTGGGTTTTCTTGATCGCGGTGCGGGCGCCATCAAAATCGTTGACGGCCAGCAGGTTGAGGGCCATCTGCGTGGTCAGCATGACTTTCTCGTAGTCGTAACCTTCGTAGCGACGGACCTTGTCGTTGACGATGAAGCTGCCGAACTGGGCCAGGTATTTGCCGGAGTCGAGCTTGACCGAATCCTCCCACTGACCGACCACCTGGTCGGCGCTGGTCCAGGCGTTCTGGCTGCCGGACAGGTCACCCTTGGCGCGCAGCAACTCACCTTTCTCGAAGTAATAGAGCAGATCTTTGTCGGGGCCGGTGTTGTTCTTTTCCAGCAGGGTCAGCGCGGCGTCGACGTTGCCGGTGGCCAGTTGCTGGTTGGTCTGGGCCAGTTCCGAATCGTAGTTGCGAAACGCCGAACAGCCGGACAGCAGAGTGACAGCGCTGAGCGCGATCAAGGTGGGAGTGCGCAATGCCATGGGGGTACTTCTTCCCTGAGCTAGTAACTGCATCAGCCGCC
Organism: Pseudomonas sp. 22189; assembly: GCF_052045635.1. NCBI lineage: Bacteria > Pseudomonadati > Pseudomonadota > Gammaproteobacteria > Pseudomonadales > Pseudomonadaceae > Pseudomonas > Pseudomonas sp. 22189. The sequence goes on along the minus strand of NZ_JBQEPG010000003.1, from coordinate 3,691 downwards.
GGTGCTGGTCGGGCTGGTGTGACCCATCGACAGTGGCGCTGGCCTCCTGCCAATTCCTCATAACCAGAGGAGCTTTTATGCCGCGTCGCTATAGCGAGGGCGCGGCATTATAAGCGGGCGATGCTGGCCATGTAATAGCTTTTTAATCGCACTTGTTAGTTTGGTGCCATTACTTATTTCAGGCTGGATACTCGATTTTCCAGTGAGGTGCGGGACTGAAAAGCGCTGCCATTGGCGTAAATCTGTCCACCGAGCACGCGCAGGCCGATCATCTGCCGGTGCTGGTCGATACGGATCTTCAGCGGCGCCGTGGTATTCGACAGGCTGATCAGATGCTCGCCCTTTTTCAGGCGCAGGCGCACAACCTGCGTCAGGTCAGGCAGGGTGCGCCAGGTGCGGGTGTCAGCGTGTTCGAAATTGTCCCAGTGAGTCACGTAGGACGCCTTGCTCGGGTTGCGTCGATTGTCCGTGCCTTGAACATCTGCGGCGAGGAATGCCCGATAGGTCGTGCGCTGGATAATCCCGGGCATGTCGTCACGCAGCGTGCGCAAGGACATTTCGGTGATGCTGTTGACCGCGATCAGTTTCTTCTGGCGACCATCGATACTCACCTGACTGACCGGCGGGGTTGAGGTGTCCGGCACCATCACCGGAAACGAAATGTTGGCGACGATGACTTGCCCGTCTGCCAGCTTCACCGGGTACGGCACGCGTACTGAACTGCGGGCAGGTGCCAGCCCGCTTTGCACAATGATCAGCACGTCACTTTCATCGGCCTTGAGTCCGGGGCTGCCGAGGTCGCGCAGTGCCTGTTGAAAAAAGGCTACGTCCGGGCGCAGTTCAATGGCCTGACGATATCCGGGTGCGGCAAGATCCTTTTCACCCAGCGCTTCATAAGTGAAGCCCGCGAGATAGTGACTGAATGCACTTTGGTAACCGTTTTTCAGGGCAATCACCGCAGGCGATTCGAGCATTACCACCGGGTAGCCCTGCAGATCCCTGTAATGCACACGTGCGCCCTGGGCCTTGGCTGCTTCCTCGATTTTTTCGTATTCCAGCTCCCGTTGCCGAGCGATCAGCGCTTCGCGCTCGTGGGTTTTCTTGATGTCGGCGCGAGCGCCATCGAAGTCATTTAGCGCCAACTGATTGAGGGCCATTTGCGTGGTCAGCATGACCTTTTCATAGTCGTAGCCATCGTAGCGGCGCAGCTTGTCGTTGATGATGCTGCCCCAGTGATCGCCCATTGCTGCAAGCAACTTGTCACCAGTGGTCTGGATTGTGTCCTGGCGTTCGATAATCATCTGTTCGGCGCTGCGCCAGGTGGTCTGGCTTTGCGCAAAATCGCCGCCGGCACTCAGTACGGCGCCTTTTTCGAAGTAGTAGAGCAGGTCTTTTTCCGGGTCCGGATTGTTCGCTTCGATCACCGACAGGGCACCTTCAATGTTGCCGTTTTTGAGCGGCGCGGTGGTCTGTTGCAGCTCCAGATCGTAATTGCGATACGCACCGCAACCGTTCAACTGCACAACGGTGGCGATCAACAGGGGTAGCAGCAAGCTATGGCGCATGAAGAGGGTTCGTCCTTGAACAGCAAATGCAATGAGGTGGCGCAGTATAGAGTGCGGTAGTGGCCAAGTGATGCGTCCGTTTTCGAAGGTTCATGGCACCCGTCCCAGGTGGCGTACGTCGACAACGCTTGAGTGAAAAGCGTTCGAAGTGAACAATATGTAACTTCGCATTTCCATTTGAGACTCATTCATGACTGCCGCGTCCCGATTTCTGGCCTGGCTGGTGTTCCCGTTGTGCGCCCTGAGCAGCTTCAACCTGCTGGCCGACACGGTGGAAGGCGCCCCGCAAGCGCTGCACCTGCTCGATTACATCAGCGCCGACTACCCGCCGACGGTCGAAGCGGGCAAGGTCGTCGACGACGGCGAATACCGCGAGCAGCTGGAATTCACCCAAGTGCTGCAAGGACTGATCGGCGGTCTGCCGGCCAAACCGGAGAAGGCTGCGCTGGAGCAGGGCGTCGAAGCTCTGCATGCGGCTATCAAGGCAAAGCAGGATGGTGCCGACGTCGCCCGTCAGGCCCGGCAACTGGGGGCGAAACTGGCGGTGGCGTATGAGGTCAGCCAGGCGCCGATCATCACGCCGGATCCGACCCGTGGCGCGCCGCTGTATGCGCAAAACTGCTCGGTTTGTCACGGTGCCAACGGAGCCGGTGACGGTCCGGCGGGCCTCGGCATGGCGCCGCCACCGGCCAACCTGCGCGATGCCGCGCGGATGGATCATCTGAGCCTGTACGCGATCTACAGCACCCTCGGCCAAGGTGTCGAAGGCACCGACATGCCGGCGTTCGCCGATCAACTGGACGACCGTCAGCGCTGGGACCTGGCGACCTACATCGCCGGCTTCAGTGCCGACCCGGCCGCCGCCAAGTCCGACAAGACTTTCAATATCGCTGATCTGGCACGCCAGACGCCGGCCGAAGTACAGGCCGCCGAAGGTGCGCCAGTCGCCGCGACCTTCCGTGCCCAGCGCGCCCAGCCACCGCAGGTCAAACGCGGCCCGGCGCAATTGCTCGACTACACCGCCGCGACGCTGGACAAAAGCCTGGCGGCTTACCGCGCCGGTGATCGTGATCAGGCCTATGACCTGTCGGTGGCGGCGTATCTGGAAGGTTTCGAACTGGTCGAAAGTTCGCTGGATAACGTCGACGCCAACGTACGCAAGGACACCGAAAAATCGCTGATGGCCTACCGTCAGTCGTTGCAGGATGGTCTGCCGGTGGCGCAGGCCGAAGAGCGCCTGGACGCGGCCAAGGGCAAGCTCAAAGCGTCTGCCGAACTGCTTGGCAGCGATGGCCTGAGCTGGTCGCTGAGCTACATCTCCGGTCTGCTGATTCTGCTGCGCGAAGGCCTCGAAGCGATTCTGGTGCTGGCGGCGATCCTCGCGTTCCTGCGCAATACCGGCCAGCAATCGGCGGTGCGCAGCGTCAACCTCGGCTGGGGCCTGGCGCTGCTCGCCGGTCTGGGTACCTGGGCGCTGGCGGCGTATGTGATCGACGTCAGCGGCTCGCAGCGTGAATTGCTCGAAGGCGCGACGGCCCTGTTCGCCAGCGTCATGGTGCTGTGGCTCGGCGTGTGGATGCACGACCGGCGCCACGCGGCAGCCTGGCAGGACTACATCAAACAGAGCCTGGTGGGCGGCGGCGGGCGTTTCGGCTTCGCGATCCTCGCGTTTTTCTCGGTGTATCGCGAGTTGTTCGAAGTGATCCTGTTCTACGAAACCCTGTGGCTGCAGGCCGGTCCCGCCGGGCATGATGCGGTGCTGGCCGGTGGTGCGACGGCGCTGGTGCTGCTGATCGGTCTGGCCTGGGTGATCCTGCGTGGCTCGGCGAAACTGCCGCTGGCGCTGTTCTTCAGCATCAACGCCGGTCTGCTCTGCGCGTTGTCGGTGGTGTTCGCCGGGCATGGCGTGAAGGCGTTGCAGGAAGCCGGGATCATCGGTACGCGGCCGGTGGCGTTCTTCGATTTCGACTGGCTGGGGATTCATGCCGACGCTTATTCGCTATTGGCGCAGGCCGTGGCGATTCTGGCGATTGTAGTGTTGTATGGGCGCAGCCGGATGGCCGAGAAGAAGCGGGTTTCTGCTGCCTGATCGGGTTATCGTTTGAAAGATCGCAGCCTGCGGCAGC